>DAIPLH010000103.1:8141-8476 GCA_036769325.1 Bacteroidota bacterium | reverse complement strand
CCTTACGGCCGTGAGGTCGCCGGTTGTGAGGTTTCACAGAGCCGGCACTTGTGGTTGACGTTCCGTCTGGCAGAACTCAAGTTCATTGACTCCATTTGATCGATGGAGCGGGGACGTGAACTTGAAGGAGACCCCGTATGTTAGAACGCTATGCTTGGAATTGGATTGATTCAAGAATCTTGCTTCAACAAAAACGAAACCCAATTGGAAGAACCCCTCACCTATTGCCAAGGAGCCGTCCGATGGGGTTTGGTCAGCCTTAACAAGCTATGATGCTCCGTTTCTTTTATGCCTCTGTCATCTTGCAACCTTCGCTGCGATTTCCTCACGAGGTG
>DAIPLH010000103.1:6926-8131 GCA_036769325.1 Bacteroidota bacterium | reverse complement strand
GATTTCAGGAATGTGATCTTCTTTCCGCCTCCCGTCTTGTAATGAGGGATCAATGCTCCGGAGGTGAGCCGGTAGAGGTATGAACGCGACACGTTCAGGTATGTCGCTCCCTCAGGGAGTGACAGAGGCCGGGGGGATTGCACATCCAACATTGCCCGGATTTCTCGAAGCTCGTTTGCAAGCTGAGCGTTGGTCATGGTTTGGTGTTCCCTTTCGCTATTTGAAAGTTGATTAACAGTTGTTTGCAACTGTCTTCTCTATACCAACCTCCATGCCATTCGGAGAAACAAAAAAACCCCTGAACGCCAAGGGGTTTTTTGTTCTCAACTCCGATTCTAAACTCCGAATCCCGAATTCGCTATTCGGATTGCTCGAACCTCTTCTTCACTGTGTCGGGGTCAACGTTGTACACCCTGCCCAATGCAGTCCAATTGGGTTTGCCATTCCTTTGAAACTCCTTTCGCTTCATCTTCTGTTTGAGATCGTAAAGAGGAATGTTCTTGAGGTGTCGCTTGCCCGGCTTGGCTCGCAGAGGTGTCTGTCGCTTCTTTTCGAGACTGCCTCTCAATTCGATATTCTCCTCATTGAGCCTTCTCACAATCCCAACGTACCGCTTACTTGCCCAATCTGCCCCCAGATGAAATGCCTTCCAGGTCGCCGGGGAGTCTGGTAAATGTCCAAGTGAATCCATCAATTTCTTGTAGTCTTCTGGCGGGGTTCCCTCAAGGTATCGCTCTAAGCTCATTCCAGCCAAAAACTCTCGTTCATATTCCTCTACATACATGAGGGCCTGAAAACGGTCTTCGGGAAAGCTACCGAACAATTTCGAAGAGTATGCATCCAAGTCTGCCATGATCTCAGTAAGGATTGTCTGATCATCGGCCCCATCTCTCTGCCTCCGTTGAATATATTCCTCGACGGTCTTGGCAGTGCTTGTTGCAACGTCCTCAAGCTTTTTCGGAAGCTTCTCTTTCTCCTTCTCAATCCAATCCGCCTGCCATCTTCGTTTCTGTTCGCGCTTGCTCATTTGGCTACCCATTCTTGGCTTGAGGTTGCAATATGGGAAGCGATCTCAGCGTGGGAAGCATATTCACTGCCTGCCGCTTCTTTTCGTCTACCACTTTGGCGTATACCTGCGTAGTGGCGAGGTTCTTATGGCCCAAGAGCTTCGAGGTTGTGTAAAGGTCGCTGCCACTCGAAAGCAT
>DAIPLH010000103.1:4141-6916 GCA_036769325.1 Bacteroidota bacterium | reverse complement strand
GCGTTGCAAACGTATGCCGGGCCTTGTGAAATGAGAGTTTCTTTTCTATCCCCGCGGCCGTTGCCCACTTCTTGAGTTGTTTATCTACCACGGGTTGAGTAGGCATGAAGAAGACCGATCCGGGCGCGAATGTCCTGCGTAGGTTCTCGCTTGGCTCTGCCTGCCTCTGTTCCTCCAATATCCGTTCTGCTTCCTCCGCCAAAGGGAGTCGTTCCGCTCCTCCGGTTTTACGCTGGCGAAATTCCAGGAATCCGCTCTTGACGTTCTCCCACGTGAGAGCTTCCACGTCAGAGTACCTTAGGCCTGTGAAGCAAGAGAAGAGAAATGCTTGTCTCACCTGAACATTGGGGCAAGGCGTTTCCGCGAGTTTGCGGATCTCTTCAAGGGTGAGGTGCACCGGAAGAGAGTCCGTCTTCCTGATTGTCACCTTTGCTGAAGGGTCAAGGGAGAGAATATTATCGTCAACTGCTTGATGGAGCGCGGTTTTGATTCGTGCAAGGTATATCTGTGCGCTATTGGGTGAGAGTTTCGCCGTCTTGAGCAGATAGTCCCGGAACCGCTCGAAGAATTGCCTGTTCAGACCCGCGAAAACGAGGTTCTCCCCGCCAAAGGCTTTCAGGTGATCAATGGCTTGCTTCCATGAAAGCCGGGTGTTTGCGGCCGGGCGTTCCTCTGCGAGTGCTTCACAATAGCGCATGAAGCTCTGTCGCTTCTTGTAGGCTCCCATAACTCCATGAGCCTCTCCCTTGAGTTCATAGTCCCGCTTGGCCCGGATTTCATCGTAGAGCTTGTTGTCTTCCTTGTCGTGCACGCGGTTTCCAGTGAGGATTCCCAAAAGCTCCGTTTTCCGGCTACCTTGCTGATAGATGTCAAGGTAGACGTAGACCTTACCGCTTTCCCGCTTGCGTTTTCTTAGTGTGACGGACATGGATCACTCGAAAAATGGGTTGAACAAATAGTGAGGAGCACGGTAGGGGTAAAATCTCCGCGATCTGTCTCCAACGTCTACCATCTTGTGTCCCTGTTATTATTCATGGGTGTAATTTCAACAAGAATAATATACCTACTTGGCAACAAATAGGCAACAAGAATCGGCAAACTAGCAACAAAAAAGGGTAACATGTCGGAACATGCTACCCTTGATAATGCCCTAATTTTATTTCCTTTTTTTGCTGTTTCTTACCGCTTGCCTGCTCTTGTTTTTATGGGTTCAATTCTACCACTGAATTACTCCCGCGTTGTGTTGGAAAAAATGGTCATTCCGTCCATATGCCCCAACAGCAACGGGTAATATACGAAAAAAGGGAGAAAACGATAGAGGAGAACACGTTGGATGCTGGCTATCGAACGTGCTGCCGCTTGAAGGTTGCGACTGCCCGTCAGTTGAAAGTCCGCCTGAAGCGACTTGCAAGCCGAACCCTTTCGTGAAGGCGGAAATCCTCCCCGCGGGGAAGGGGTCCTTTCCCGAAGGGACTCCCTTGGAGCGGACAAAACGACTTCCACTCTCCGTCAACCGGGACCTCACCAGAACTATTGTTCAATCTCCCGCGACCTTCGGGAACCAGGTACGACTATTGAATGAAGAATCAATCGACAAGAACCTTGGGAGGTTGCCATGAGACATTTAAAGGCTTTGGTTCTGAGAGTTGTAGGCGGTCTATCGGGGCTCTGCGCGCATGAAGACATAGCACTGCTCCCGCAGAGGAGGATGATTCTCCGCCTTGCTGGCGGCAGATCCACCCAATCGAGCCTTGATCCAAACATAAAGGAGAAGCCATGATAGTCCTGGTCGCAGGCGCGGTCTATATCCTGTTCCTGCTCGCGATAATAGCAAATGATGACGGAAAGTAGGCTCTATAAGGCAGAAGCCCACGTGCCGGCAGGCTGGAGCAGTGGTAAGGAGTTCAAAGTCGGTTGATCAGCGCATCAGAAGCAGCTTCAACGTTGCGTGGACCCCTGCCCCACGAATTCTGCAGAAATAGACCCCGCTCGCCTTCTCATCGACACGCCAACGAACCTCATTCCGACCTCTCCTGAATTCGCGATCCGCCAGGTCTTTGATGACTCTGCCTGTAAGATCATGCACCTGAATACTGACACGTGTGTCCCTTGCCAGATCAAACACGATGCTCGTCTCTGAATTGAAGGGATTAGGATAGCTTCGCACAATGGCAAGGGTCTGCGGATGGGAATCCGGATTGCTCTGAGAACTCATTGACGAGACCATTTTTTCACTTCGATAGAAAACAGCCCCGCCACCGGCAACACCACAGATCATATCCATATCCTGATCACCATCAACATCAACCAGCACAGGCGCAGTCCGGTAGTGAAACGGAAGAGAGGTGAGAGTGTCGGGGACAAATATTGCATTTCCGGAATCGCCCTGGTTCCTATAGAAGGAAACGCCCTGGTCATCGCTGCCGACAAACAAGTCTGAATCATTATCATCATCGATATCAGAAAACCAGAGCGTGCTGTACGTTCCCGCGTCAATCCCGAAGTAACTGGTAGTGTCAAGCTCAAAGACGGCGCTTTGAGAAGTTCCGGTATTGCGATAAAAATTGATGTTTCCGAGGAGCTCACCAACGAAGAGATCTTCATCTCCATCATCATCGATGTCGACAAACCGGGGAGCGCTGTTGTTTCCGATGTCGATCCCACCATAATCCTCATCGACAAGGACGAACAGGGGAACTAACAGCGTCCCGTCATTCCGTAGGAGATTCAGGTTCCCGCTCCACTCTCCCATCACCAGATCCTGATCTCCGTCGG
>DAIPLH010000103.1:0-4131 GCA_036769325.1 Bacteroidota bacterium | reverse complement strand
ACACGTTCCGAGCCGGCCACGATCAAATCAATATCTCCGTCGGCATCGATATCAACGAATGTTGGCGCGTAGTTATAACCAAGATCAAGGGCAAGGTAGTGTGTATCGGCATGTGCAAGTATTGGAGACAAGACAGACCCGTCGTTCCGGAAAAAATGCAGACGGCTGCTGTTGTCGCTCATGGGCTCGGCCTCATTTCCAAAAAGAAAATCCGGATCCGCATCACCATCGATGTCGGCCACGCCAGGAATTGTATTATCCCCCATATCAATACCGTCAAGAAAGCGCTTGCTTCGCATGGTGAATTGCTGCTGACCGGGACCACCAGTGTTCTCGAAATAATAAAGATTATCTGCAAGATCCCGGGTAAGTGAGTACGCCCCACCCAGCGTTGCAACATAAAGATCGAGATCGCCATCGTTGTCGGTATCCGAGAAGGAGGGAATATTGTACCCCCCCGTGCAGACCGGGTTGCCGGCGGGGTATTGTTCGAGGGCGAGCGTAATTGCAGGGATTGGACAGGTGCCTGAGTTCTGGAAATAGAGGAGACTCTGTGCGAAAAAATCACCCCAGAAGAGATCGAGATCCATGTCCGCATCAATATCCACGAATGTCATCGCGTTCGCGCCATGGGCCTGCCCGGAAGACTGACTGACTTCCGCCAGGAAGCAGTCGTCACCTCCGGTCACGATCAGGAGTCCCTGAAAGGAATCCGTCACAAGAGCAAAGACCGGGAGACTGTCCTGATCCAGCCCGCTATGTTGATAATGACTGATCTCACCGGAAAGCCGCCCCAGAAACAGGTCGGCATCACCATCGCAATCGATGTCGCTCCAGGCCGGGAGTGTCGGCGCCTCGACATACAGGGTATTCCCCGCATCGTCACGCAACGAGTCAATCGCAGGTATGTACTCCGCCGTAAAGGGGCCACCAATGTTCCTGAAATACCTGATGTTGGAGACTGGATTGTCAGCGAACAAGTCCTGATCCCCATCACCGTCAGCATCGACAAACCTGAACCAGCCCCCTATGTCCAGGTCCTGGTACCAATCTGTGTTCCATTGAAAATCCGGACTCCCGGGAGTGCCTGCATTCTCGAAGAATTTTATCCTGCTTTCACTGTCTTTGATGAAGAGATCCGAATCGCCGTCCCCATCGATATCGACGAATTGCTGGACGGGGCGGTTCAGCCCCCCCAGAAACGGAAGATCATGAGGAGCCCCGCCGTAGCGGAGGACCTGGAATGGTTCGACTTCGCGACTGAATTCCATCTCCTGGGCAACAATCGGTGGAGCCACTGAGATGAGGAAGAGGGTGAGAATCGTGCGGCTACGAGGACGATGGTTTATCAATGTCAGAATCGAGCGGATTTGTTTGCAGGCATATTACGGAGAGAACGAGAGAATCTCAAGGAACCCTCTAGAATTGAACCGCAATGACGCCATGACGCCAAGAGAAAATGTTGGGTAACGGGGTTGTAGTCCTTTTGGGTCTGCGCATTTCTTGACGAAGCGAAGGGCTTGACAGCTTCCGGAAATTCTCCTATCATTCGGCCGATCAACCCAACAACTGCGCACGAAGGGGAGTCTTTCGGAAATGAAGACGAACAAGCAGATCGCAGACGAGTGTGCACAGGCCGCCTGGGCCTGGTTGTGCGAACGCTACGAAATCCCCACGCCTCAAATCCTGCTACTGATCAACCCTGAACACGGAGAGGATCCAACCGTCGGAATGCCCGAGTACCGTGTCTCCATGAGCCACAAGAAAGCATTTTCTGTTCCCGGCATCCCCGGCTCAAGCGCCGGGCAGGTTGTTATTTCGGGAACCAACCTGTTATGGCTCCCCAATTGCCGGACGAAGAATACAATCGAATCATGGACACTTCAATTTGTCGGGGAGTTTACGAGGATGCTCGAAATGCGGAGACAGTGGTCACACCAGAGTACACCGGAAGAGCTCACACTTCGTGCAGTTATTAACAAAATCGAGTTTGCTAAACTCTTTTTCCCTCACATCTACCGGGCCGACAAGGTGACGATCGATCAGATATTGCGGAAATCCAGGAAGGAACTTGCAGGGATACGGTCGAAGAAGGTCGCGAGTCTGGTCTGACAGAACTCTATCTCCGTGCAATCATCACGCCGGCAAGAGTGACGGCCGCCCCGATGGCTTGCTGCAGGCGCACCGGCTCATCAAAAACCAGATAGGCGAACAGGAAAGCCAGGACCGGCACAAGATTGGCGAAGTTTCCTGTTCTGCTGGGTCCCAGTCGCTTCAAACCTACAGACCACAGCATGTTTGCCACGCCGATGGAAAGCACACCAGATGCAAGCATGGCGACGTAGTATGAACTTTCCACGGACCCTAGATCCAGCGTAAAAAAATCGGGCAAAGCAATCAATGTGAGGCCGACTCCTCCGAGAGCGACCATGATCAGGTTCAGCTGGATGGCCGAGTAGCGGACCAGCAGCGGTTTCTGCATGTTAGTCGAAAGTCCCCACAGCATTGCGGCAGCAAGAGTGATCAGGTCTCCTGCAATTCCTTCCCCGGCGAACTCAAATTTCTTTCCGCTGCCGGAGATAATGAGAACAACACCGGCAAGGGAGACAACCATGCCGCCCCACATCGTGGGTCTGATTGGCTCCTTGTGCATCCAGCTGCTGATGAACACGATCCAGAGAGGGGCGGTCGAGAGAATAACGGCAGAGTTCCCGGGGCTGGTGAGGCTCAGCCCAATGATAAACGCCATCTGGTAAATGACGTTCGAAACAAAGGAGGTAAGCAGGATTCGCTTTAGGTCTCCCCTGTCGATCGGTTTCCAGCGTGAGCGGCCGAAATAGAGTGCGGCCAGGGTCAGCGAGGCGACGATATAGCGCAGACTATTGAACGCCAGTGCACCGAACCCGCTGATCCCCCACTTGGCAACGGGAAAATTAGCGGCCCAGAGTGCTACCACCGAGAGGAGAACGAACTCGGCTGTAAGATCGCGTGATGGTGGTTGGTTCATGTGTTTCGATCCGCACCGGCTACGGCGCAGCCAAGGTAACATGACGCGCCGTACAAGACAAGCCCTGTTGCGAGGAGCCAATAGCTGTAGGGTTGAGGCATTGCACCTTTGAGCGTCGCCGGAAGGTCACCAACGAACGAATAGAGGATGATCACCGTGGCACATGATGCTGCGACCCACGATGGAAACCCCGGATGAAAGGTCTTGCGCTCAGCAATACGCACAACGGCCACCAATCCGCAGCAAATCATCAGAAGTGAAATCAGCACAGGTGCTAGAACGGGGCCAATCCAGGGAACAGGAATAAGGAAGAGGACGTCCCAGTCCGCCAGTGAGGATGGCCAGTCGAGCAGGACCTTGAGCCAGACATAGTAAAAGATGTCCCAAACACCGAAGCAGATCATGAAGAAACCGAATCGTTGCCAACCGGTCCTCCCGGCCAAAACGCCCGCCGCCACCAACATGATAATCGTAGCAGCCTCACGCAGGATTTCAACAAGAAGGTGTTCCTGTTCGATCAACCTGAGGGGGAATGCAAAGCCATCAGGATAGTAGATGGCGCGAAGGTACACCACCACGGACGATTCAACGAAGGCAAACGCAATCGCAAAGAAGCAAGTCCAGAAGAGCGTGCCTGCGAAACGGTATTGATCAGTGGGAGGCATTCGTGGTTAAGCACCAAGGTCCAAGCAGTGGAGATCCGAGCTTTGACGAATCAAAACAAGAACAATCCAGTCGGGGTTGAATATATTCAACCCCCACGGGGAGAACAAGAATCAGAGGTCCAGCATGTTACCTGTCGGGATTTGACTCAGTATTCTGAACTCAGTCGGGGTTTGATTAATCAAACCCCAACATCCCACATCTCACATCCAACATCTCACATCTCCCCTCGCACCCTAGCTTTTCAATGCATCAAGAAATTCCACCGCCCTGCGCAGATGTGGTATCACAATCGACCCTCCCACCACCAGCGCCACGCTGAAGACTTCGAGCATCTCCTCATCTGTGACTCCCTCCTTCTTGCATTGCTGCACGTGATACGCAATGCAGTCATCGCACCTGAGCACCATGGAAGCTACAAGACCAAGCATCTCCTTTGTTTTCGCATCGAGGGCGCCCGG
>DAIPLH010000102.1:5975-8502 GCA_036769325.1 Bacteroidota bacterium | reverse complement strand
AAGCCGCATCGGGTTCTGTGAATGGAATTGTCGTAGACGCGAATTCCGGGAACCCGATGGAGTATGCAAACGTCGTCCTCCTCGAAAGCGTTGATTCCTCACTCGTAACCGGAGTGGTCACCGGTCCCGACGGTTCTTTCCTGCTCGAGGATATCGATGCGGGAAATTACATTCTTGAGGTCCGATTTCTCGGATACCTGAGCAAGCGCATTGCACTCACCCTGGACCAGACATCCGGAAACACAGATGTCGGTGAGGTTACGATTCACCCTTCCGAAGTAGTTCTCGATGATGTGCTTGTCGAAGGAGAGCGTTCGTCGGTAACTTATGAGCTTGACAGGAAAGTGCTGAACGTTGACCGCCTGCCGATTGCCGCATCGGGGACAGCGGTCGATGCGCTCGAACATCTTCCCTCGGTCACCGTCGATATCGCCGGCAACGTCAGCCTGCGCGGCAGCCAGAGCTTCACTGTGCTTATCGACGGCCGGCCGACGGTTCTGGAATCGCAGGACGCCCTTCAACAGATTCCCGCAAGTGCGATCGAAAACATCGAGGTCATCACCAACCCTTCCGCCAGGTATGATCCCGAAGGGGCGGCCGGCATTATCAACGTTGTCCTGAAGAAGGAACGGAACACAGGTCTCTCCGGCATTGCCAATGCAACAGCCGGCTTCGAAGGGCAATACGGCGGGGACCTGCTGCTTGACTACAGGAAGGATCCGATCGGGTTGACGTTCGGGATCGACCACAACACGCGCATTTTTCCGGGAAGCACCACAGAACAGCGTGTAACAACACTGGGCGACACGGTGTCATTCTACGACGCGGCAGGATTCGGTGAGAACCGACGGATTTCCTCCGGTGTCCGGGCAGGAGTGGAGATGAGACTTGGGACTTCGGATCTCCTTAACCTGTCGGCACGTTTTGGCGAGCGATCCAACGAGGGGAGTTCGACCATCAATTACAGCGAATGGTCAGACATCGATCCGGCTCCGATGATGTTCCGTAACGAAAATTCGAACGATCGAGCCGGGAAACATTCTTCTCTGGCAACTTCGTACCTCCACACATTTTCCACGGAAGGACAGGAATTATCGTCAGATATTTCCTACAGCTACCGGGATTCTGAGGACTTCGACCTGACCGAGCTTTATTCGGGAACCATGCTCGAGAGCGGGATACGGTCTACCGAGTTTGGTCCATCCTCAGAGGTGCGTGGCAGACTCGATTACACCATGCCGTTGGGGGAACATTCGCGCTTTGAGACGGGCTATGAAGGAGAGTTCGATGATGACGAAGAGGGGAATGGGCTCTACACCCTGGGTTCTCTTGGCTCTGCGTACGTGCTGCAACCAGAATTCAGTCATGACACGCGAAGTCGTAAAAGCGAGCATGCAGTGTACACAACCTTTGCGGACTTCCGCGGAGCTCTCGGGATACAGGGCGGTCTGCGAGCGGAATACACATACCGCAACATCGATGTAAGAGATCTCGGAGAACAGTTCACCATCGACCGTATTGACTACTTCCCCACCGTGCATGTGTCATACAAATTCTCCGCTGCCCAACAGCTTATGGCCAGCTATACCCGGCGCATTGAACGTCCCCGCGGCTCGAACCTCGAGCCGTTCATCACATGGACTGACGCCAACAACATCCGGCGCGGAAATCCCTCGTTGCAACCTGAGTTTTTTGATTCCTATGAGCTCGGTTTTCAGACACTCGCGGGAGAGGTGTCGATTACTTCTGAACTGTACTACCGGATGAACAGCAACAAGATTGAGCGGGTGCGGTCTGCATTTGCGGACAATATCACGCTTACAACGTTCGAGAATATTGGACAGGATTATTCGTTCGGAGCAGAGGTTCTCCTGAACTTCGAACTTTTCTCGTTCTGGGATGTCAATCTGATGGGCAATGCATATCACTACCGGATCGAAGGAGTGTTGTTTGAGGAGCAGTTCTCACGTGAGAGCTTCAGCTGGAGGGGCCGGATCAACAATGTCCTCAAACTGTCGGGATCAACCCAATTACAGGTCAACGCCGGATACCAGAGCCCTACCGTCTATTCCCAGGGACGAAAGGAGGAGGTCTTCACCACCGATCTCGCAGTGAAGCAGGATCTCCTGGCGAAGACACTATCGCTGACGCTGGTGATGAGAGATTTTCTCGGGACATACACCGAGGAACTGTATAGTGAAGGGTTGGATCAGTACAGTTACTATACCGCAACGCGCAAGTCACCGATGGTGGAGTTCACAGTCCGGTTCAACTTCAACAACTACCAAAGTGAGGACGACAGGAAGTCAGGCGGAGAAGAACAGCCGGGCTTTGATGATTAGTGAGGGGAAGTGATGATTCTTACTATTCCAATCCGCATCCGCTTCGCTCTGTTCATTGCTCTGCTCGTGGTGGTCGATCGGGGAAGCTCAGCCTCCATCAATGGAATCCAGTATCTCAGCCCTCTTCCGGGTTCCTCAATGATCTCACCACAGAACAACATCATCATTCGTCCGGGAGGCCTTCT
>DAIPLH010000102.1:0-5965 GCA_036769325.1 Bacteroidota bacterium | reverse complement strand
CAGCTCTCGGATGACGCCGAAACACTGGTCTTCCAGGCGTACGAACCCTTCGCGCCACGCGAGAAGGTTATTGTATCACTGCTGGATGGGTTAAGGAAGGCAGACCGCTCACAGGTTCCGTCTTTCTCCTTTGAATTCACCATAGCTTCACGGTGGGGGCAACCGCATGAGACCGACCCTTCGTTCTCGTTGGGAGGAGGACCCCCGTCTTTTTTCAGCCGGGATGATCAGACGGCGAACTATCACCAGCTGTGTGACACACTCCCTGCCGACTATCCCGACATCTCATTCAGTACAATCAACATGCCCGATCCGGGGAATGTCTTCCTCGCGCCGTTCCCTTCTCCATCCGGCACTCCCGGACACCTCGTCATTCTTGATAACGCAGGTGAGCCGATGTTCTACCGTAGAATGGTACTGACCTGTCTCGACTTCAAGAAACAACCTGACGGGACTCTGACTTACTTTGATGCATCAACGGGAAGAGGCAGGTTTTATCAGCTTGATAGCTCCTATGCAGTCATTGATAGTTTCAGCACCGGCAATGGATATACTACTGACCTTCATGAGCTTGTTCTGTTGGAAAACGATCATGCGTTACTGATGAGCTATGATTTTCAGATTGTCCGGATGGATACGGTTGTCATAGGAGGAGACTCAGCCGCAACAGTGATCGGGCTGATTATTCAGGAACTGGACGCACAGAAGAACGTGGTTTTCCAGTGGCGGAGTTGGGATCACTTCGAGATCACTGATGGCTCAGTGTCGGGCCTGGTGGATCTCACCTCGGACCTGATCGATTACGTCCACGGAAATGCGATCGAGCCCGATCTCGACGGTAACCTGCTCATTTCTTCAAGACACATGAATGAGATCACAAAGATCGACCGTGGAACGGGCGACATCATCTGGCGTCTTGGTCTCAATGCCGTAAACAACGGGTTCACCTTCACGAACGATCCGCGGGGATGGTCGCATCAGCATGACGTACGGAGGCTCGCGAACGGAAACATTACGCTCTACGACAACGGCAACTTCCTGAGTCCGGAATACTCCCGCGGGCTTGAGTACCAACTTGACGAGGTTGCCATGACTGCGACCCTCGTTTGGGAACATAGGAATGACCCTGATGCTTACGGTCCATTCATGGGCAATGTGCAGCGGCTCGAATCCGGAGGGTCAATGATCGGTTGGGGTGGTTCGTCGGCGGTGAATTTTACAGAAGTCGGTGCGGGAGGTGAAACGCGGTTTGAAGGAGGGTTCCCTCCGGCGATGTTCAACTACCGGACGTTCCGACATCACTGGAAGACGAACCTGTTCCGGGTGAGTCCGGATACGCTTGATTTCGGCTTCGTGGCCCCAGGCGATTCTGCCTACCGCGCCCTTGTCGTGAGCAACAATTCAGCCGATCCGCTTTTGATCAACTGCAGCGCGAACAGCGATTCAGCGTTCTCCTCCATCGGGGTTTTGCCGGTGACGATCCCGCCGAACAGCAGCATCGGGCTGACGCTTGCATTCAAGCCATCTGAGGAAGACACGTACCTCGATCTCCTTTACATCAGATCTGTCAACGACACTCAGCTTGTTGCACAGTCGGTAACCCTGCAGGGGACATCGATGGTGACCGGGGTCGACGACGGCAACGGGGAGATTACGGCATTCCGGCTGGACGAGGCTTACCCGAATCCGTTCAACGCAATTTCGAATTTTGAATTTGGAATTGCGAAATGGGGAGAGGTTTCGCTGAGGGTCTTTGACATCCTCGGCCGTGAAGTGGCAACGATTGTTGATGAGAAGCTCAATCCCGGCACATATACGCGGCAATGGGATGCAACCGGGTTCTCGAGTGGAGTCTACTTCTACCGAATGCAGGCTGGAGGATTTGTTGAAACGAGAAAGCTATTGCTCATAAGGTGAGTTCGGGCCAAGGCCTTATCAGGAACGTAAGCCGACATTCACCGGAAGTTCATCCCAGGTTTGACCGTTTAGGATTCTGCCTGCTGCTTTCTTGCCTACCCTGTTCCCGTTCGAATCGAATGTTCCCCACTGCTTGAAGAAGAAGGGCACCGACTCGGACAGGCAATCCCTCTGAATTTCTCTCGCCCACTCCGGGTTCATTGGGCGGGCCTTGTGTCCACTTTCCCCACCGACAATCACCCAATGGATCCCCTTAAGATATGAAGGCCCCAAATGAACCGGCCCCAGAAGTGGTTCGACAGAAAGAAAACGAACGCGGGCCGGAGTTCTTTGAAGGTCCCTTATTCTGGAGGCGTACTTGTGGTTTTCAACGGAGACCCCGAGCCAGATATTTCTAGGGAGCATAGGATGTCCATTCAAGCGCGAGTTCACAAAGCGATAATTATCCCTCGTCCAGTTCATCATACGTTCCGAGCGTTTCGTCAGCACCTGGAAGATGTGGTGATTGGCTCTGCACATGACGTCGAATACTCTAGCGATGTAATCATCCGGCACTTTTTCATGAAAGAGATCTGACATGGAATTGACGAAGATCATTTTCGGTTCTTTCCACCGTATGGGCATCTCCAGTCGTTCGGGCCAGAGCTTCAGATCAAACCCCTGCTCATATGGGTGGCCTGGCACTCCGCGGAACCGTTCTGCGAATGTCTCTGCGTAGCAGTTCTTGCAACCCGGACTGATCTTTGTACAACCCGTGACAGGGTTCCAGGTTGCGTCGGTCCATTCGATGTTGGATTGGAGACTCAATCATCCCTCCGATGAGAGTAAGTTGTCACAGATCAAGGAGTGTTTGATCACTGTGGTACTTTCTGGCTTTGTTCCAGAAATCATATCCCTTCTCGTGTCGAGAGAAAAATGCCAAATGATACAAGGGCAATCTGTTTTCATCACTTCTGACAAGCTCCATTGTTTCCCTAGATTTGCCCTTGTATTCAAGCCCCACCATTTTCTCGACAAATTCTCTCCCAAGAAACCTTACAAAGCTTGCATCCTTCTTCGAGTATTCAGTCCACCTAGTTCTCCAGGAGGTATCATCAAGAAAGTTGTCAATTCGATCATTATTCTCCTTGATGTACTGAATTTCATTTCTTGCGCCGTCCATGGACAAAGCAAGCAGCATGAGAAAATCAACGTATTTGTCGGAGAGTATCCGAATTGTGGCAAAATCAAGGGCAAGAGAAAATGGATCAACGAAGCAAAAGGTGAGTACTTTTCTTGATGAAGACGCTTGTGGGATAAGTCCAAGAATGCGCCGGATGTTGAGGTTGCAATCCCCGAAATATGTCACATCTGCATCGGGGTAGTACCTCTGAACTCTCGCCTGAAGAGAGGCAAGGTTTCTTTCGTCTTTCTCGCAAAAAAAGTACTTGTCAAACTTGTCAGGAACGCCAAGCGCAATTAACGGAGATCCCCACAGAATCCTCGAAGAACCTTCCACTCGGACTTTTCCCGGGCCGGCGAACAAGTCAATATAGACACGGGTTCCCCACTCGTTCTTCATTCCTGTGGAAAATAGCTCATCGTAGAAGCGAACAAGACTGTACTTTTTCTCAGCCCAAGGGCCAACCGGGGGAATTTCGTACCCGTCTTCCGTTGTCTCTAGTAACCTACCGTGCCTAGAGAATCCACCTTTCCCTTTCATTGTCGTGCTCCAAATGTGAAAGCAAGGCCTCGCATGGGATAATACCAAGAATCACTCAGATGTTCAAAGGTATTTGACGATTTCGCTTCTCTCGCGCTCGATTGAACTTCTTCCCACTCCCCCACATTTTCTCCAGTCTCTCCATGTCCCACCCGAATGGTCCGAGCAGTGTTTCAACTGCCTTGAAGGCCATCTCTGTGTATTTCTCGATATCATAGCCGTCATCCAGCGAATAGAGCACAAGTGGAACTGCCTTCTTCGGTTTCTTCTTGCCTGACGCGTCGACGATGACATATTCCACCATTTCTCCCGGTTGCAGCTTGATGCCTGCCTCATCGAGTGCCTTCACTGCTTCCGCGTTGGTGCTCCGGTTCGTGTACTGGTCTGCCTCCTGTGAGATATGGCGTCTGATCACCAGCTCATGCGGATCGGCTTTGCCGGAGCGGAGGATGCTGATGAACTCACCGGCCCTTTCAAGAGCCGCTGGGGCGAGACTGGCAACATCGGCCACGCAGCTTGCCGGCTTGAATACTTCGAGCATCTCTCCCTGCATTCGCTTAATAAAGAGCGGTGTGTCACGCCGTCGTACCTCGATCCCTCTGATTTTGATGTCGTCGTTGGCGTAGTAGCCGACGTACTTGTTGGCAGTCGGAATCTGCGGATCCATCTTACTGGCCGGAAAGAGGATCCACTTGTAGATCCCTTCGAGGGACAGGTCGATCCCGGTTTCCAGACTTATTTCCGAAGCGAGCGCTTCATAGTCGGCTTCCGTTGCACCCTGTTTCTTGATCCAGAGGCAATCCACAATCGCATGGATGAATTCGTACCCTTTCCCTTCGGCGATCTCCTTCGCACGCAGGATGGCATCCCGTGAGTAGGCATTGACCGACTCGTGCGCCTCGATCCGGCCGAATCGGGCGTTCTTGTAGCCGAGATAGCCGAAGCAGGTAACAAGCATCCATTTCAGGGAATTCTGCCTGTGGTCGAACAACTGCCACAGCGGGTCGCCAAGCTTCTTGAGGCGTTTCTTCTCTTTTTTATAGAATGCACGTTTGCGGACCACAGTCTTGAGTGTCGAGGGTACAATCCCGGTCCGTCTTTCGCAGATGGTATACTGCAGTTCCGGGACAGCGTTGTTCCGGCAGCATCGGCAGTTCACGGTTTCGGGGGAGACATTATGCTCAACCATGATCGTGGGATACATCGACACGAAGTCGAGTTCAGCCACCTGTTCGTGGTAGCCCATTTTCGGCTGGAAGATGAGTCCGCCGCGGTCTGCGAGCAGCAGCGTTGCTGCTGATTTGAAATCTTCCGGCTCCCGTTTCTTGGCCGGTATCATGTAGTTGTTGCGGACCGCCCACGAGAGCTGCATGGACGAGAGCGCAGTTCCAATGGACGAGCGTGCCTGGTGTTGGACCGGCAGCTGTGTCATCCGGGCGATCTCCACCACGCCATCCAGGCTTGCTTCGCCCATCATAAACGAGTTCTCCCTGTCGAGATGCCAGCGGCCGGCAAGCTCAAAGGCGCCGTCTTTATGAACAATCTTGCCGTAGGAAAAATAGCTGGTCTCGTTTGTTGTAATATAGCCGGCATGGCGGTCGCGGTTCAGTAGCAACGGAACATTGAGCTTTGCCGAGAGGTCCGTCAGCATCGGCAGCAGGATTGCATCTCCGTATTCGGTCAGGATGATATCCGGATCTGTCTCGCTGAGGTGGTGGTTCAGCGAATGCAGAACTTCCCCCGGGTCAGCGCTCTCCAACGCATAGGTCCTCCCATCGTAGCCTACTTCAAGCTGATAGCTTTTCCTGAATTTCGGCGATACAAAATCAGGCTTGTTTGCCAGCTTCAGCGTCGTCAGCGGCGGCATGGTGTATGCCATCGCGTCAAACGTATCGGCGATCTGCCATTCCACCAACCTGCCTTCTTCGTCGACATGATACTCCCCGAACGCAAGCGGGAAGAGACCGGTTGAGTAGAGAAACATCTGCGGGACGTGGATATCGGAGTTGAAGAAGACGAAGTGGGGGAAATGGCGTTCAAGCAATCGCACCACATCTTTGAAGCGGAGCGTGTTGTGGACGGTCACACGCAGGACGTTCCATTCCTCGTCGGAATAGATCTCACGCTGCCTGACACGGTCGAATGTCACGGGAAACGGAAATCGTGCAGTTATCCCGGCGGCACGCTGAGCGTCATCGTCGGATAAATGCATGTAGAACGAGGGCGCGTACGGAACGGAGGCGCAATACTTGCGTCCATTGCCATCGATGAGCCACACGGTGAGACCGCGGTGCGATGGATAGAGATCGAAGAGCCAGGCTGTGAGAGTGTGCATTTCCCCCAACT
>DAIPLH010000101.1:0-8569 GCA_036769325.1 Bacteroidota bacterium | reverse complement strand
CCCACTGCCCAGACTTCATCTGTCGAAATTGCCCCTACAGCCCAGAGAGCAGACCCCCCTGTATAGGTCGGACTTGGAACGACACTCCAGCTTGAGCCATTCCAATGCAGTGTCAGGGCTTGCGCCTCCCCAAAAGTCGACGAGAATCCCACAGCCCAAACATCATCAGTGGAGATCGCGGTGACGCCAAACAGGAAATCACCACTGATGCCCACAGTCGGGGCAGGTACAATGCTCCAGTTCGCACCGTCCCAGTGTGTGATCAGCCCGCGGGGGAGGAACGAAGATCCGCTCGAAGCGTCGTAGAACCCAACAGCCCAGACATCATCTTCGGATACAGCCGAAATGGAACGCAGCCTGTTTTCTTCCTGTCCATTGTTCGGGCTGGAGACAAAGTCCCAACTCCCGCAGATGGTTTGAGAATATGCCGAAGCACCAATACCCAGAATGAACGACAGCAAAGAGGCAAACATCACGCGGATCTTCATTGTAACCTCCTCTGTGGAATCCCCTTTCAACGTCTTGCGACTTGATCAACCCAGAATCCACCTATCTTTGGTATCACCTGATACTATTTCATGAACATCATCTTGGCAGTCCGTACTTCGTTCCCTGCTGTTAACCTGTAGAAATAGAGCCCGCTGGCTACTGCAGCGCCGGCATCGTTGCGGCCGTTCCAGGTGACCAACTTGTAGCCGGCTGTCTGGAACCCGCTAACCAAAGCCGCAACCTCTTCACCAAGCGAGTTGTAGACCTTCAACGAGACGAACCCATCAACATTGATCGCATAGGTGATGCTTGTCGTCGGGTTGAACGGGTTCGGGTAGTTGCCCAGGATTCTGACTTCCGCCGGAATCGCTGTCTGCATCTCTTCCATGGTCTCATACTCGGCCCAGAGAGCATCCCATTCGGGATCAGGCGGTGAATCAGTCTGGCAGTTAAATGTCACGGGCGCATAGCATGAAACAGGATCTATCAGCGTCACCGTGTGAGATCCCATGCCGGCATGTGGAACCGTCATCTTGCCGATGGAGTTCGTCCCGTTACTCTGAAGTGTCACAACCTGAGGGCTGCCATCAAGATCGAATGTGACCGTCTCACCTGCGTAGTCTCCGCTGATCTTCACCATCGACTGGGCAGCTCCACTTGCGTTACACTTTGCATTGAAGAAGAAAATATCTGCGCAGGGAATACCTCCGGTTTCCAAACCCATGAACCTGTATCCGGCGCGATACGAAGTGAACGGGCTCTGGCTCTGGAACAACGAAGCACCAAGAAGCCCCACCCCGCCTCCTCCTGTTGTTGTCGGGGAAACCTCGGGGACCGATTCGTTTGTCACAGGAAAACCTTCGGGATCAAGGAGCTGTCCCGTCGCATCGAGTCGCGTCGCATAGATATCGCTTCTCGTATCGAAGAAGAAAGGGATGTTGCGTTTGTCCTGATACACGACAACATACTCGCTCCCCGTCCACGCCACCGCGGGCCTGTCCTGGTTGTACTGCTCTGATGCCACCGCGATTTCGGGCTGCATTGTCCCATCCGGCAGGACGAGTCTGCCGTACACGTCGATATTCGAGGCGCCGTTCCGGCTGTCCCTCCAGACGATCAGTGCATTCGAACCATCCGATGCAACGGCAGGCGTATAGAGCTGTCGTGAGAATGTCCCGGAGACAATAAACTCAGGTGTCGGCACGCCGTTTGGCGCAATGAATGTCGCGTTGATATTCGCGTCGTTGTCGTCATGCGAAAAATTTCTCTGCCACGTGGCAATCCATCGTCCCCCCAGTGTGGTCACGCTGGGATTCTGCGCAAAGTACTGTCCGAGCAATCGCGGATTTGTGTCAAGAATTACCCCGTCGGACCCGCGGACGCGCACCGCATAGGGATGACGGAACTCAACATCCTCGTTGTGCGTTCCCACCACGAGAAAGGTATCGCCCAGCGCAGCGATGTCCGGAGTGATCCCCGGCATGATGGTAAAGGGGGAGGAATCGATGAGGGTTCCGTTTGCCGAGATCCTCATGCCATAAATGAGAGGGACGTCCGTCGCCGACCATGTGACAAGGAACAGCGACCCGTTCCAGGCCAGTGCAGGATGATCGAGTGTGGGGCCGCTCGCAAGGAGGATCGGGGCCGGGGTCACCGGATTGCCTGTCCCATCAAGCGGTTGTGCCATGATCCGCCGGACACCGGACAGCTCACTCCGATAGGCAATCATAAAGCCTGAGTCATGCGCCTGAGCATCGGCTTCAATTTGTGTTGGTGCACCTGGAGAAATCACGCCCTCGTTTGCGACTACTCCCCCAGCGCTGATTGAGGCCCTGAAAATATCGAATGCGAGAGAGCCTCCTGCACGATTGTCCTGCCATACCATGAGGGCACCACCGGCGGAATTGCCGGCGAGATCAGGATCGTACATCAAGCCCAATCCGCTCCCGACACTAAACCCACCAAGGTCAAGCACAGAGCCTCCGGAGGACACTCGTGCGGCAAATAGATCGTACGACAGCACCCACCCAACAAAGTAGTTTGTCCCATCCCAAGCAGCAGTCGGTTCACGTCCGATAGTCTCCCCGACATACCCCGAGATTGCAATCCCTCCCGGGTCGAGGACTGTTCCTGAGGAATTAATGCGAGCCCCGTACACCTTGCCTCCTCCGCCAACACAACATGTGTTATAGCGCTCCCACACGACGAAAAAATCAGTACCGTTGCTCACGATATCCGGATGAGTGTCGTAATCATTGTGAGAAGTAACGAGAAATGCGTTCGACTCCATTTGCTGGAGTGAGGATGTGAAGCGTCTCGCGAGCAGGTCATCGTTCGTCGGGTAACGCCATTCCTTCCACACAAGGAGATATTCATTCTGGGCAAAATACATTCTCCCCTGATACGGCTGACTCGTGGTCGTGTGGAGAGTCACTGGATTTCCATCGAGAACGATTCCCTGAGGTGAGATTCGAACCCCCTGGACCTTCCATTGGTTCCCCACATAATCCTTCCAGGCAACAACCCAGTTTGCCCCATCGCTGGCGACGTCATAGAGCTCACCGTTGCCACTGGTTTCAAATGTCACCAGCGGAATTGGTTCAGCGTCAAGGAGAATTCCATCGGGCGAAAGGCGGATTGCAACAATCTGATCAGTATAGTAGAACTGAGTCGCGGCCTGGTTGACCCATGCAATAAGCCAGTTCTCGCCATTCCAGGCGACGACTGGCTTGCTTTGCGCTCCGCCATCCTGGTTGACAACAACAGGAACTGCGTCAAGCAGGTTTCCGCCAGCGTCCAGTCGGACGGCGTAGATATCCTTAGCACTTTCATCGCCGATCAGATTCGGGATCATATCCGTTCGCTCATCAACCCAGACGGCAAGGAAGGTGTTGCCTCCCCGCACAATAGCGGGGGCAGATTGGTCACCGGCTGCGGCCCCAATCAGATCATCCCCGGGCAGAAATCGGACGTCAGTGAGATCCGGGGGTTGAGCATTCAGTCTCATTCCGGACAGAAGAACCGCGATAATCAGGAGGAGTGACATTCGTAGTATGATCATTGAAGGAGCCTTTCGGTTGTCACGTAGGGTTTGGTCGTGAGGAAACTGTATCATTACGGTCTTGCAAATTTGCTTATGGTCGGACAGGAAAGATATGAACGGGGTTTGACTTCTCAAACGCCTTAACGAGCATTTCTGCTCCCTCAACACCAATACCTATTCCACTCCCAATCAGTACGCCGTCCAGGAAATTAGAGCGAAACACCTCTGCAGGCATCGCTTCAACCCCGCCAATCCATGCAGTGAGGAAGCTGAGGGCGACAAAACCAGCGCCGTACAACGCACCAATGAAAAGGAAACGGGCATTCCGGAATTTGGCGAGTGATCGTTCAAAAAGAAAAGCCAGCATGACGACCGGGATGTTGACACCATAGGACCAGATTGCCGCATTGATGGGTTTTATCCAGCCAAGAGCGACCCCGAACTGGATTGTACTTACGACAACGGCTACTGTGATGGCTTCAGAAGTCCCGCGAATGTGGAAGAACGCGAAAATGAACGCGCCGCTTAATCCGAATGAAAGGAAGGCGAAACCGGGGCTGGCGTAATTCGATATCTCTCCGCCGTATGCGAGAAGTCCCATCACGCCGCTCCCCATGACTCCGATGAGAGTCATGAAACTCAGAACGAATACGTCTCTTCTGGCAAACATAATGTCACCTCTTTCTTATCCCAATGTGTGTTTCTCAGAAATGCTGTTGTTCTCATCACATGAGGAGTTTCAACATACGTGCCATGATATCGGCACGTTGATCTTCGGGGAAAGAGCAGATTCCCTTTGGGATTCGATGGTTGTTGAAGGGTAAGAGGAAGCCCCGTTCCCAAGCATAGGAAGCGATTCGCAGAAGTGAAAATCAGCGGCTCTGGTGGCTTGTTCCACCCAGTTCGATCCATCGTAATGAAAGATGTAGGGTCATACTTCTATTGAACAAGGTACCAAAGCTGTCTATGGAAGGGAGTAGCTCAAAAGGACGAAAGAGTAGCTAATCCCTTTGAGGGGGAACGCATAGCTCGGATCACATCAGCCCGACCGGTATTGTGCCGAGTGATAGGATCACCGTTCAAACTGCCGTTCTTCCAGTCCTGTACCCGAACAGGAGAGAGTCGACGCTTCGTTCTTGGCCCTACAAGAACTCCTCGCCATGGGAGCGTTCGGTATTTGCCGATGACAATGACAAAAGAGGCACAGGATTTGCCTCTGCGCTGACGGACATTGTCGTTCAAGATGGAACGAGTTTGGAGGAAATGCTATGAAAGCAGCAATTGAAGCGTTTCTGGCAGAATCGAGGTTTGCCCTTGTCGGTGCATCCCGGAAAGGGAAGAAATTCGGAAACTATGTTCTGACAACCCTCAGGCACAAGGGATACCAGATAGTTCCTGTACATCACACAGCGACACTATCGATGGCGAACGCTGTTATTCCAGCTTGAAAAGTCTACCGATGGAAGTGGGTGGAGTGATCCTTGTCGTTCCTCCAGGCCAGACTGAAAAGCTGGTCCGCGAGGCGGCAGCAATTGGTATACGCCGCGTGTGGATGCAACAAGGTGCGGAATCAGACGATGCAATTCGCTTTTGCGAAGAGAATGGCATCAGTGTGATTCACGGCGAGTGCATCCTGATGTTTGCAAGACCGGTTGATTCACTGCACCGGGTTCACCGTTGGGTCAGCGCCATGCTTGGCAAGTTGCCGAAGTAGAAATTGCGGGAATCACTCACAGGCCGTTGCCGCAGAGAACACGCCGGAATTCTCAGCGACTCCCTCGCTACCTTCACGGCCTGGTGACCCGCTGCCGAAAATCCGCCTTGCTATTCCAGCACGAAATAGGTACTATTTCCTGCTTTCCCTCCATCGCCGCCGTGCAAACTTCTCCGCATATTGCAAACCTTCTTATCGACATCATACCCGACATGTGCTTTGTTGTATCGACACAGGGGGTGGTTCATTCCTATAATCGCAGTGCCCGTGAACTTCTGAATCTTCCGGAGACTCCTGTTGAGCCAATCTTGTTCAAGGATTTGCTCACAGAGGATTCTCCGCGCCCCCTTCTGTTCATGTTGAAAACGGGAGATCCCCAGGCTAAGGCAGATGTCCGGTTCAAGACGGCAGATGGGCAGGTGGTCGACGCTCTCCTTTTTGTGAGAATGATCTCCGGGCCGGATCAGAGCTTCGTGTACATTATTGCGCGCGATGTTTCGGAGGCGAAGAGAAAAGAGTTGGATCTGCTTCGCTTTTCACAGGTTGTTCACTACACAATCAATCCGATTCAGATCACGGACGCTCAGAACCGCATGGTCTATGTCAATCCCGCATTTGAACGGATCTCGGGTTATTCAAGGGAAGAACTGATCGGGGAAAACCCCCGCGTCATGTCAAGCGGAAAGCACCCAAAGAAATTCTGGGCCGGCATGTGGGAACAAATCACCCGCGGAGAAGTCTGGACCGGTGAGATCGAGAATCGCCGGAAGGACGGTGAACCGATGTTCACCCAGCTTCTGATCTCGCCTGTGGTGGATAGCGACGGTCAAGTGGTGGGTTATCTCGGAGCGCACAGGGATATTTCTCATCAGAAACAACTTGAGCAGCAACTTGTGCACACGCAAAAAATGGAAAGCATGGGCACCATGGCTGCCGGGATCGCGCATGAGGTCGGGAATCCCCTTGCATCGATCTCTTCCATCGTTCAGGTTCTTATGAGAACACTTGACGACAGTTTCGCAAAGGAAAAACTGAATCTCGTCCAGACCCAGGTTCTGAGAATTACCAGGATTATCCGCGACCTTGTTGATTTCTCCCGTCCTTCTACCTACACATTGCAACCAACTGACGTGGTGAGAACGGTGATGGATGCGGTCGAGATTGTGAAGCTTGGCAAGAAAGCGAAGCTCGTTTCATTTGAGACCAATGTGGAGGATCAGATCCCGATGCTCTACCTCGTTCCTGACCAGCTTTCGCAGGTGTTTATTAACATCCTGTTAAACGCTGTCGATGCGATGGAAGGCAGGAAGGGGAGGATCGGGACAACCATTACACAGGACGGTGAATTTGTCTCCATCACAATTGCCGACAATGGAGGCGGCATCAAACCAGAGAATCTTTCCAAAATCTTCGAGCCATTCTTCACCACAAAGAAGGTAGGTGAAGGAACGGGCCTCGGTCTCTGGGTCAGCTATGGGATTATGAAGAGTTTCAGAGGAGATATATCGGTGAGAAGCGATCCCGGGACAGGAACCTCATTTTGTGTGCTTCTCCCGTTGAAATCATGATGTGTTGAATACTTCCGAAGCAGAAAGGAACGGCATGGACGGCTCAATCCTTGTTGTCGATGACGAAGAGATTATCCGCGACTCCCTTTCATTCGTTTTGAAAAAGGAGGGTTATCGTGTAGAGGAGGCGGCAAACGGGAAGGCGGCTCTTGAAAAGATCCAGGCTGGCTCGTTTGAACTTGTCCTGACTGATCTTGAAATGCCGGAGATGAAGGGAATAGAACTGCTGGAAAATATTAGCGGTCTGGCGCCGGAGACGATGGTCATGATCATTACCGCCTATGGGTCGATCGACACAGCGATCAGTGCACTGCGCGAGGGGGCGGTGGATTACCTCCTTAAGCCGGTTAATTTCGACGAGCTTCTTCACAAGGTCAGGAAACTCCTGAGTGACCGTCGTGTTGCATCGGAGAACAAGTTCCTTCGTCGGGAACTCCACCGTGAGTACGACTTCTCCAAAATCATCGGCCGGAGTCAGCGGATGCAAGAGGTGTTCGAGACGATTCGCAAAGTCGCAGCGACGGATGGGACCGTGCTTGTTACGGGCAAGAGTGGAACAGGGAAGGAGCTTGTGGCACGAGCGATTCACTTTGCAAGCAAGAGAAGTGAAAATCTCATTCTGGCGGTTAACTGCGGGGCGATTCCCGAAAATCTTTTTGAGAGTGAATTGTTCGGCCACAAACGAGGAGCCTTCACAGGCGCAAGTGCAGACCGGGTTGGGTTCTTCAAGGCTGCTGACGGAGGTACGTTGTTTCTGGATGAAGTCAGTGAAATCCCTCTCCATCTGCAGGTGAAGCTCCTGCGTGTGCTCGAGACTCGCGATGTGACACCGGTCGGGACGTCCGCACCCATTCCGGTTGACGTCCGCATCATTGCATCGACGAATCGCAATCTGTCTCAAGAGGTGGAGGCGGGAAGATATCGTGAGGATTTGTTTTACCGGTTGAACGTTGTGGAGATTTCTCTCCCGCCCCTTGCCGAGCGCCGCGACGATATCCCGCTCCTCGTCGAACACTTTGTGGCAAAGTACGGTCGTGAGATGTCGAAAAGGATGAAAGGTGTGGATAATGAAGTCATGAAGCTCTTGATGGCGCATTCCTGGAAGGGGGAGGTGCGTGAACTTGAAAACATCATTGAACGGGGGGTAATTTTTGCGGAAGGGGACCTGGTGACACGGAAGGATCTCCCGGTGGGGTTCGATCACCGTGAAGGAGGGGCATACGCGTTTGATACCGGCTGCACGCTTCGCGATGCAACGCATGATTTCGAACAGCAGTACATTACCCGTGTCCTCCGTGAGCACCGATTCAACAAAGAGAAGGTTGCTGAAGCACTTGAAATCAGTCTTTCCTCACTCTATCGGAAAATCGAAGACCTCAAGATTCCTTTGCAGGATTAGGAATTTTACACTCCCCTTTCTCACAATCGGGAACAAAGAGCAATTTAGGGGAATCGCCGAACCGGGTCTTCTTGAATTCCGGTCTTTGTTTTCATGGTTCTTGCTGATGGATGCAATCTGGCACACGGATTGACCTCTGAGAAGCTGTTCACAATGTGGTGGCTCATAGAAGGAGGTTCTGTCATGATTATACTCAGAAAGATCGTCCTAACGACCGACTTGTCGGATCATTCCCTTGCAGCTCTCGAATATGCTTCGGCACTCAGCCTGCTCTACGGAGCAAAGCTCTATCTTCTTCATGTTGAGGATGTCGGCCCGCCGCCGATGTATACAACCCATCTCCCGGATTTTAGCGG
>DAIPLH010000100.1:3433-8572 GCA_036769325.1 Bacteroidota bacterium | reverse complement strand
CCTTTGGCCTCTCCGCTCATGCCCGTCATGTCCTCAACAGCGTGTTCCTTCACTATGCCATTGAAGCAGGGTTGGACATGGCCATTGTCCATGCGTCCAGAATCATGCCATTGTACAAGATTGATGAAAAGGGAAGGGAGATCTCGCGCCAGTTAATATTTGATGAAAGGCGGTTCGAGAACGTTGATGAGGGAATACAGTAGAAACACCATGATCAGCGCCTGACCTCCGAATCCATGTCCGCAAATTTTTCCCCCGACAAAAGAGTGACGTACGACCCTCTCACGGAGTTCATGTCTTACTATGCCCGGGAAAAGGGGGAGAAGAAGGGACCGAAGGTGCGGGCGGGGACGGTGGAAGAGCGGCTCCGGAATCGCATTGTTGATGGCGACAAGATCGGACTTCAGGCGGATCTCGACGAAGCGCTGAAAACATATTCCGCCCTTGATGTCATCAACAAAATTCTTCTTGACGGGATGAAGACTGTGGGGGACTTGTTCGGGAGCGGTCAGATGCAACTCCCGTTCGTCCTGCAGTCGGCCGAAGTCATGAAAGCGGCTGTTTCCCTCCTCGAACCGTTTATGGACAAAGCCGATGTCACGTCAAAAGGCACGATGGTGATCGCGACGGTCAAAGGAGATGTGCACGATATTGGCAAGAACCTGGTGGATATCATTCTGACCAACAATGGTTTCAAAGTGATCAACCTTGGAATAAAATGCCCTATCGAAAACATCCTTCATACCGCACAGGAACAACAGGTCGATGCCATTGGCATGAGCGGACTGCTGGTGAAGTCCACGCTGATCATGAAGGAGAACCTTGAAGTGATGAACGAACGGGGCATCACGCTTCCGGTGGTTCTCGGCGGAGCTGCCTTGACGCGAAGGTATGTCGACGATGATCTTCAGCAGGTCTTCAAGGGTCGTGTTCAGTACGCGCGTGATGCTTTTGACGGGCTCCGTTTCATGGAGCGTATCGTTTCAGGCGAGCCGATGCAGTTACAGGCCGAAGAGGAGGAAGTTGTGCCAACTGGCGCCGAGGCCAAGATTGCAATGGTCTCTCCCCCAATCGGACAGATTCCATCCGCTGTTTCCGCTTCACCGGCCCCCGGCCCCGGGCGTTCCGTTTTTCCTGCCGCCGTCCTTCCTGTCCCGCCTTTCTGGGGAACCAAAGTGGTGACGGACTTTTCCCTCGAAGAAGTTTTCCGCTATGTCAATGAGGCAGCGCTTATCCGTGGCCAGTGGCAGGTGAAAAAGGGGAAGCTAACCGGGGAGGTATATCAACGACTACTCGAAGAGAAGATTTATCCTGAATACTCACATCTCAAATCCCACATCTCACGTCATGGCCTTCTCACGCCAATGGCGGTCTACGGATATTTTCAATGTCAGTCCGCGGGCAACGATCTGATTGTCTTTCATGACGATGGCAAGACGGAACAAACGAGATTCACATTCCCGCGGCAGGGAGCCGACAGGCACCTCTGCCTTTCTGATTACTTCGCTCCGGTTGAGTCCGGGAGAATGGATGTGGTCGCTTTTCATCTTGTCACAATGGGAGAGATCGCATCACGTCACGCCGAGGGGTTGTTCAAGGCGGACAACTACAAAGACTATCTCTATTTTCATGGACTGAGTGTTGAATCTGCCGAGGCGCTTGCTGAGCTCTGTCACCAGCGGATCCGTAAAGAGCTGGGGATCGATGGCAGGGATGCAAAGGAAATCAAGCGCTTGTTCGCGCAGGGATATCAGGGTTCCCGGTACAGCTTCGGGTATCCCGCGTGCCCGAACCTCGAGGATCAGGCGAAACTGATGTCGTTACTCGACGGTGGACGAATCGGGGTTCAGCTTTCTGATGAATTTCAGCTTGTGCCCGAGCAGAGCACAACGGCGATTATCGTTCACCATCCGGAAGCGCGGTATTTTACGATAAAATAGCAAAGAGGATTACGGATTGCGGATTACAGATTAACTACTGACTATCGACTACCGACTTCTCTGGACTGTACGACTGCATAGACTTTATAGACTAATAGACTGAATGGACTGCTTCTATGTGCCGAAATATCAGAAAACTCCGCGTGCCGGATCGTCTGCCAACGGATGGAGAACTTCAGGATGCATCACTCCAATTTATCAGAAAGATCAGTGGCTTCCAGAAACCTTCAAAGCTGAATCAGAAAGCATTTGATCGCGCGGTACGCGACGTTACTAAAGCCGGACGCAGGTTGTTTGAACACCTTGAGGTTCGGGAGTCCCACCATCATCTGAAGGCAGGTTGAGGTGATGTCTCGCCGGAACACCATGGTGGCTCTCTTGCTTGCAGCAGGATTGTTCCACTCCGTCGCTTTGTCCCAGGACCTGTTCCTCAGAGGAGTTGATTTCTCAGCCGTTGGGCAGGTCGAAACCCACGGCGGTATTTACCGGGAGAATGGACTACCTGCAGACCCCTTCACGATTCTTAGCACCCACGGCGTGAATTTTGTCCGACCCCGCACATGGCATACCCCCGCGAACGGAAACAATAATCTTCAGGAAACTTTGATGCTGGCCCAACGCATCTCAGTTGCCGGGATGGGATTCCTGCTGAACATCCATTATTCGGACAGTTGGGCAGATCCCGGACAGCAGACCAAACCGGCGGCGTGGCAGGGACTCTCGTTCGAGACACTCAAAGACAGCGTCTACGCGTACACGAGTGACCTCATTGTTGCCCTGCGTGACCAGGGTACGACCCCGCAGATTGTCCAGATCGGAAATGAAATCATTTGCGGCTTGTTGTGGGATGATGGAAGGGTGTGTGATGGATTCAACACGCCCCAACAATGGGCGCAGCTCGGTGAATTGCTCAACGAGGGTATCAGAGCAGTCCGGGAAAATACCGATCCGTCCGATTCAGTGTAGATTATGATTCATATCGACCGGGGTGGTGACAACGACGGGAGCAGGTGGTTCTTTGACAATTTGTTTGGAGAAGTTGATGACTTCGATCTCATCGGCCAGTCGTTCTATCCATGGTGGCACGGAACCCTTGGTGATCTTGAATTCAATCTGAATGACCTGGCTTCGCGCTATGGGAAACCATTGATCCTCGTTGAAGCCGCATATCCCTGGACGCTTGATTGGTATGATCAGACACACAATATCGTTGGGCTACCTGAACACTTGCTTCCCGGATATCCTGCGTCGGTTGATGGACAGAAGGACTACCTCACTGACGTGATGACGATTGTTCGTGATGTGTCTGGCGGAAGAGGCGCCGGCTTCTTCTATTGGGGGACCGAACTCATCCCTGCGCCGCAACTTGGCTCCGTGTGGGAGAATGTCACGCTTTTCGATTTCCAGGGAGAAGTGTTGACATCGATTGAAGCATTTGAGCCACTGCCGAGTTCTGTGCAATCACAGGAAGTTGTCCCCGATCGGTTCTTCCTTGAGCAGAACTTTCCAAATCCTTTCAATCCGGAAACAACCATCCGTTACTCTCTGGAGAAGAGCGGATTGGTTACTGTGGATGTCCACAACCAGATTGGACAAAAGATCACAACCCTTGTCAGTGAATGGCAATTGGCTGGGACCCATGAGGTGCGTTGGAATGGCCGAAATCAGAATGGAACTCTGGCGAGTTCAGGAATCTACTACTCCCGGCTGATAACAGGCCAGGGAAGGGTCCTGAAGGCGATGGTGCTCTTACAGTAGAGGAATCCTCATCGAAGCTTATGTTGGTGGAGTGTGGGGAGGAAAGAAATGGAATCGACTCTAAGCATTGTATTGGGAATCGGACTGAGCGCAGCATGCGGGTTCCGGATATTTGTTCCATTCCTGATTGCCGGGATTGCATCCATGCTGGGATACCTGCCGCTGGCTGAAGGCTTTGAATGGATCGGAACTCCGTCGGCGGTTGTTCTGTTCGGTAGTGCCACTCTGCTTGAAGTTGCGGCATATTACGTTCCGTGGATCGACAATGCTCTGGATTCCATCGCCACACCAGCGTCGGTTATTGCCGGCACCATTGCTGCAGCTTCCGTCATCACAGATTTGCCTCCGTTGTTGCGGTGGACGCTGGCACTGATTGGCGGCGGAGGTGTGGCCGGTGCTGTCCAGGGTGCAACGGCAATGCTACGAATGGGTTCAACCCTGGTCACAGGGGGAATGGGTAATGCCCTTGTCGCAACGGGTGAGTGGATTGCCGCGGTCGTCACTTCACTGCTTGCGATTCTTTTGCCTCTGGCCGGACTCGTCCTCGTTGTTGTCATCCTCATCTTCAGCTGGCGTTCCCGATTGTCTCACAGGGAACGAAGAGAAAAGTCCGTAAATCCACAATCACATTCATGATTGGAACAACAAATGAACATTGTCTGGGTAATCGTTATCGGGTTTCTGGCGGAGCGCTTGCAAAGCTCGTAATGCCGGGAAAAGATCCGGGTGGTATCATCATCACTACGCTACTCGGGATTGGTGGGGCTCTCATGGCAAATTTTGTCGGAGCAGCACTCGGCCTCTATGCTGAAGGAGAGACTGCGGGATTTATTGCGGCCGTACTCGGCGCGATCGCAATTCTTGCGATTTACAGGATGTTCAAGAAAAAGGGCTGATCGGGACCCCCGCGGGTCCTCGAGGATAGAAAAGCCTTGCAATTCCAGCTCAATTTTCTTACGTTCGATAGAGATGGATCCACGCTTCCTGCAGGGAATCGAAGAATTTAACCGTCAGTTCTTTTTTGAAGCTCATGACCTGTGGGAATCAATTTGGGTCGAGACCCCTGGAGACCACAGGTTATTTTACCAGGGATTGATCCAGACTGCGGTGGCGTTCTATCATTTGTCGCACGGCAACCTGAAAGGGGCTTGCAGTCAGTTCGGGAAAGCACTGTCAAAACTCGAACAGTACCTTCCCGAGTACCACGGTCTTGACACACAGTCGCTGATTGAAGCCGTGCGCGATTGCAGGGATGACGCAGAGGCATTGCGCAGCGGAAGCCTGCTGAGTTTCGATGAAAGCAAGATTCCACAGATTCGCTTAGTCTGATATCCGGATTGTTGAACATCTATTTGCAGGAGGAAAGTTCATGGCAACAATAATCACAGAGGAATGCATCAATTGCGGGGCCTGTGAACCCGAGTGTCCGAACACGGCGATT
>DAIPLH010000100.1:0-3423 GCA_036769325.1 Bacteroidota bacterium | reverse complement strand
CGAGAATGACAGGCAGATGTACGAGCCGATCACGAACGACTTGTACTACCTTGCCCCGGAGAAGTGCACTGAATGTGTCGGCCACTTTGACCAGGAACAATGTGCTGCAGTCTGCCCTGTGGATTGCTGCGTCCCTGATCCAAACCGGGTTGAAACTGAAGAGCAGTTGTTTGAACGGGCAAGAATCCTGCATCCGGATCGCGAATTCCCTGAACTGAGTGAAGGCACATCACGCTTCCGCAAGACCGCCTGATAGCCTTCCAGTCTTTCTACCACAAGATCGGTATCGCCAGCTGTTATGCGGTACCGATTTTTTATTACTTTGAGATGATTGCCGCAACGTCTCAAAGACTCAAAGGTCCACGAAGTTTGAGGACTGGGTTAGAAATGCTTCAGAAAGAAAAGTCCGTGCTCAGAGTGCAGCGGCAAAATAACCACCGATGACCATCTCAAACTATACCCTTCATTCCATTGAAACGGGCCGCTTTGGCCTTGATGGTGGAGCGATGTTTGGAGTCGTTCCGCGTGTCCTCTGGTCGAAAACAAATCCGCCGGACGAGAAAAACAGAATCGCGATGGCGGCGCGTGCTCTCCTCCTCATCGGTAATGGAAGAAAAATCCTGATCGACGTCGGCAATGGGAACAAGTATGACCAGAAGCTCAGCGCAATCTACAATTTCGATAACAGTCAGTTCGACCTGCTTTCCTCACTTGACAAGCACCACCTCAAGCCGGCTGACATTACCGATGTCATTCTCACCCATCTACACTTTGATCATGCGGGCGGTGCGACCACGCTCGTTGACGGCGTTGCAGTTCCAACGTTCCCGAATGCCAAATACTATCTGCAGAAGGATCACTGGAAGGCGGCACTTCATCCGACGGAGCGGGACAGGGCCAGTTTTTTTCCGCAGGATTTCCGGCCTCTCGATGAGAGCGGCCAGCTCCAACTCATCGATGGGGAAAGGGAGTTTCTGCCGGGGATCAGCGTTCGCCTGATGAACGGACACACCACCGCCCTCCAATGCCCGGTGGTGAGTGATGGCGATCAGACAATATTCTATTGTGCCGACCTGGTGCCAACAGTCTCGCACCTTGCGCTCCCCTGGATTATGGCCTATGACCTCCGGCCTCTTGTCACCCTCGAAGAGAAACGGAAGCTGCTTGCAGAGGCCGCGGAGAAACGGTGGCTGCTTTTCTTTGAGCATGATCCCGCGACTGAGGTCGTTTCGTTAAGGGACTCAGGAAAAGGGATTGTTGCTGACGCCTCGTTAAAGCTGGATTGAGCAAATGCCTGACCAATATGTCCGTGTTGCAAGTCTGAACGAAATACCTGAGGGCCGTTCCAAGCTGGTTAACGTTGACGGCGATGACATCGCTGTGTGGAGGATCGGAGGAAAGTGTTACGCCATCAACAATGTTTGTCCCCACCAGCATTTTTCAAAGCTGAACGAGGGAACGCTGGATGGATTGTATCTGACCTGTCCGATGCACGGGTGGACGTTCAATCTTGAGGATGGGCGACCCAAAACAGGGAGCGGGCTCGCGAAGGTTTACAGGGTCCGGATTGAAAATGGTGAGGTCCTTGTTGGAGCCCAGTTGTAGGAGTTGGGATGACTGCCAAACAGAAGATCACCCAGAAAGCCCTTGAGATTGGATTCTCGAAAATCGGGTTTGCGGATTCCAAGCCGCTCGATAACGAATCGGAACGACTCTCGGAATGGCTTGGCAGGGGCTATCATGGTTCGATGGAATGGATGGAACGATCCGGGTCGAAGCGCCGGGATCCAACCGAAGTTCTTCAGGGTTCCCGGACCGTTATCTCGCTTGCTTTGAACTATTATACAGACCCGCAGCATACCGATGAGGCCGGGACTGGCAAGATATCCAGGTACGCGTGGGGGGACGACTACCATGATATCATCACAACGATGCTGAAGCGGTTATGGACCTGGATGCAGGCTGAGTTTCCAGGCGCTGATGGGCGATACTATGTGGATACTGGCCCTGTCATGGAGAAGGTGTGGGCACAACGGGCAGGACTTGGATGGATTGGAAAGCACACGAACCTCATTACTCAGGACATGGGCTCATGGGTGTTCCTTGCCGAAATTCTCACTACTCTGCAAGTTGATCCTGATCAGCCGGGAACGGATCATTGCGGGACATGCACCCTTTGCATTGAAGCATGTCCCACTGGCGCGATCGCAGAGCCATACGTCGTTGATTCAAACCGGTGCATCTCCTATCTTACAATAGAACATCGTGGCGATTTTCCCCGCGAATTACCCTTCGAGGGTTGGATCTACGGATGCGATATCTGCCAGGATGTGTGTCCCTGGAATGAGAGATTTGCGGTGCCCACACCGGACACCCGTTTTCAGCCACGAGAGGGAAACACTGCGGTTCCGCTCGCAGATTGGGCAGAAATGAATCAGGAGGAATTCTCCAGGCAGTTTAAGGCAAGTCCGGTAAAACGGACGAAAAAGGATGGTTTGATCCGCAACATCGGCACCGTGTTGAACCAGCAGTCGCAAAAGGATACAGAATGACGAAAGAGAATCATCACAGACTCATTATCATCGGCTCGGGCCCGGCCGGCCTCACTGCAGCCGTCTACGCGGGCAGGGCGAATCTGAATCCTGTGGTGTATGAAGGAATACAGCCGGGTGGACAGCTGACAATCACGACCGATGTTGAGAACTATCCCGGATTTCCAAAGGGTGTTCTCGGACCTGAATTGATGGATATGTTCAGGGATCAGGCGACGCGCTTCGGATCGATGTCAATATTCAAGAATGTCACAAGAGTTGACCTCTCCACCCGACCGTTCAAGCTCTGGACCGATGATGAAACCGCAAGCGCAGATGCCCTGATCGTGGCAACGGGTGCATCGGCCAAGCTTCTCGGATTGCCATCAGAAAAGGAATTCATGGGTCACGGGGTCTCTGCTTGTGCGACCTGCGATGGATTTTTCTTTAAGAGTCTGGAAGTTGTCGTCGTCGGTGGAGGGGATACGGCGATAGAAGAGGCGACGTTTCTCACAAAGTTCGCGACAAGGGTCTCCATCATTCATCGCCGCGATTCTCTTCGGGCTTCGAAAATCATGCAGGACAAAGCGAGGAAGAATCCGAAGATTGAGTTCATCTGGGATTCCACCGTTGAAGAGATTCTTGGAAAGAGTGAAAATGGAAGGAAGGCTCTGACCGGCGTCAGGTTGAAAAACGTGAAAACCGGTGAGTCTTCGGTTATCCGGACCGATGGGTTATTTGTAGGGATCGGGCATCAGCCGAATACGGACCTTTTCAAGGGACAGCTGGATATGAATGACGTCGGCTACCTGAGAACTCAGCCGGGAAGTACACGCACGAATGTTCCCGGCGTGTTTGCAGCGGGCGATGTCGCGGACAGTGTGTACAGACA
>DAIPLH010000466.1:0-2427 GCA_036769325.1 Bacteroidota bacterium | reverse complement strand
GACGGGTGCATGGGAAATAGATACTCATTTTCGCTCGGCGCCCCTTGAACAGAACATTCCCATCATCATGGCTTTGCTCGGTGTGTGGTACAACAACTTCTTTGGGGCGGAAACACACGCTTTGCTTCCCTACGATCAGTCACTGCATCGTTTCCCTGCCTATTTTCAGCAGGCAGACATGGAGAGCAACGGAAAGTCTGTCGCGCGTGACGGGAGTGCGATCTCCTGGGCAAGCGGACCGGTGATCGGGGGGGAACCTGGTACAAACGGGCAGCACGCATTTTACCAGCTGATTCATCAGGGGACCAGAATGATACCGTGCGATTTCATCGCACCCATGGAAACCCATCATCCCCTGCGCGGGCATCACGAGATCCTTCTCGCCAATTGTTTTGCCCAGTCTGAAGCGCTGATGAAAGGGAAGACCGAGGCGGAGGCAAGGAAGGAGCTCGTGAATTCCGGGACGGCCGGAGATGCAGTTGAAAGACTCCTCCCGCACAAAGTGTTCGCGGGGAACCGACCTTCAAATTCCATTCTCCTTGAGATGGTGACTCCACGGTCCCTCGGATCTCTGATCGCCCTTTATGAGCACAAGATCTTCGTCCAGGGAATCGTGTGGAATATCAATTCCTTCGATCAGTGGGGGGTAGAACTCGGAAAGCAACTCGCGAAGGTGATACTTCCGGAACTCCATGCAGAGAAGATCAATGAGGGCCATGATTCGTCAACCCTCGCATTGATAGATTTTTACAGGGAAGAGAAGAAGAAGGATAGGCTAGAGGATAGAGGGTAGATGTAGCATGGAGCATAGAGCATAGAGCATAGAGAAAGAGGGATAGATTATAGAACTCGCCGGTTACTTAGCAGCTGTCCTTATCGGGCTGACGCTCGGACTCATAGGTGCAGGAGGTTCAATCCTGACCGTTCCTGTTCTCGTGTATCTCTTTGGTATCCCACCAGTGACGGCGACCGCGTACTCCTTGTTCGTTGTTGGATTGACAGCCCTGATTGGCTCAATGACGTATATGAAACGTTCGCTCGTGAGTTATCGGACGGCTGTCACCTTTTCTATCCCCGCTGTCGCCGGAGTCTTCGTCGCACGCGCATTCATCATACCTGCCATTCCCGAACACATTGCGGATTTCGGAAGTATTGCAGTCACAAGGGATCTCTTCATCATGGTTCTCTTCGGCATCCTGATGCTGATGGCATCAATGTCGATGATCCGCAACGGGAATAATCAGGACGATACGTCTCCGCATCAGGTGAATGTCAAACTCATTCTTGTCGAGGGGTTCGTGGTTGGAATTCTCACAGGCCTGGTGGGAGCAGGGGGTGGGTTTCTCATTATTCCTGCCCTTGTTGTGGTAGGCGGGTTGCCGATGAAGACTGCAGTTGGAACATCCTTGCTGATCATCGCAGTGAAATCGCTGCTCGGCTTCACCGGCGATCTTGGGCATCAGAGTATTGAGTGGATCTTCCTGCTCGGGATTTCCGCGTTTACAGTTGGCGGAATATTCCTCGGTACATATTTTTCAAAGTTCATCCCAGGCGAAAAACTCAAACCGACGTTTGGCTGGTTTGTCCTCGCCATGGGCATTTATGTGCTTGTAAAGGAGTTATTGTCAGGGCAAGTGTGAGGTAAATTTCTTACCACGAAGGCACCAAAGCACTAAGGGGGTAAGGCAATGTCTTCTGATCCTTCGTGTCTTTGTGCCTCAGTGGTGAACTTCTTAGGGGACATGAAACCTCTTGACATTTACGGTACACTTTGAAAAATTAGGATATGACAGAGCCGCTGTTCCCGGAAATGGGCGCCCAGCCTTCTCCCGATCTTGAGCTGGAAGAGCTCACCGCCCTTATCCCGCAATATCATGTCGTCCTCCTGGACGATGACGATCATTCCTACGACTATGTAGTGGAAATGCTTGTTGGACTCTTTAGCATGAGTCAGGACATGGCGTTCCGTATGGCATGTGAGGTTGATGGCTGCGGCCGCGTCATCGCTGAGACAACGTACAAAGAGCGGGCCGGGTTGAAGCGGGACCAGATCCAGAGCTATGGGGCAGACTGGAGAATCCCGCGTTGCAAGGGTTCAATGTCTGCTTGCATTGAACCTGCAGACTGATTCATCCGAGGAGCAAGCCTCCCCTTCAGGCATCAAGGCTTCTCATGTTTCCGTAGAAACCATGAAAGAAACATTGAGTTCCTTTGCTCGCCAGCGCTCCACCTCACACCTGCCGTATTCTTCCGTTTCTCGTCACGTTTGTTTCTTGCCCAGTCCCAGGTCATATTCTTACTCGTGGTGCAAGTTCCTGACCATTGCAGTAGTAGGGATGATCTCAATCGCGCGGTTGGTGGCATGCGGGGACAGCAATATGGGGCCACCCGGAATGGAACCGCCCAAAACTCCCAGAACATTCACCT
>DAIPLH010000465.1:0-2429 GCA_036769325.1 Bacteroidota bacterium | reverse complement strand
GACAGCGATAAGGACGATCAACATTGTTGTGATATGGAGCTTTCCATTCTTCATTACAAAAAAGGTCGGGGTTGCATACCCTGTTTCGACGGGAAAAATTCTCCGTGCGAGCCTGACAAGCAGGTTTCGGTCAGGGTGCACCTCTACACCTTTCGACTTCATCATTTTCCAACCACTAAAGAGGAGGATTGCCCCGAAGACATAGAATATCCAGTCGAAGCGCGCAATCAAGGCGGAGCCCAACGCGATGAAAAGAGATCGCATGACGATTGCTCCAAGAACGCCCCAAAAAAGGATCCGGTGTTGATACTGTGCGGGGACGCCGAAGTACGAAAAAATCATGACGAAGACGAAGATGTTGTCGATGGAGAGCGACTCCTCCACGATATATCCTGTGAAGAACTGCAAGGCAGGGATGGGCCCGGCAAAGTACAGAATGCCGGCATTGAAGATCATGGCCAGGGTGACCCAGACTGCAGTCCAGATTCCAGCCTCCTTCAGGGTCACCTTGTGCGGTGTCCTGTTGAACACGCCCAGATCCAGAGCGAGCATGAAAAGAATGAACAGAGTAACGCCGATGAAGAGAAATGTCTGGTCCTGAGGCATCTAGTGTTGCTTCCTTGAGCTGGGGTGTGTGATCAACGCGGTTCCTTTCATCTTTCGAACACGAAATTCAATTCCCGGCCGAAATCCCTGGCGGATCTTCGATCAGGTTCTTCATCCAGTCCGATACATCGAGGAGGCTTTCCGAACTGATCTCATGACCCATCGGGTATTCGCGGTAGACCAGTGATGCATCTGATTTCTGCAAGAGGTCTCTTGTCTTTCTGGCAAGGCTGATTGGAATAACGGGATCATGAGTGCCATGAGCGAGAAAGATTGACATGCCAGCAAGTTCGTTCCATCGCATGTCCAGGCCGGTTCCTTCAGGGAGGTACCCGCTGTTGGCGATAACTCCGCGGAAACGTCCAGGGTCGGTGAGCGCCAGACACAACGCCATCATGGTTCCCATGCTGAAGCCAAGGATGAAGATCCGTTCGGGGTCGACAGGATAATCGCGCCGGGCTTCAGCGATAAACGCTGTCAGGCGGTCATAGCTTTCGCGAAACATCTCCGCGTCCGGGGTTCCATCATCGGCCATTTCATACCACGTGAAGCCACCACTGACCGGGAATGGATAGGGAGCCCGGAGACTCAGAAAGAACAGCCGGGGATCAAGAAATGAGGAAAGGCCGGCGAGGTCATTCTCATCTGCCCCTCTGCCATGAAGGAGAATGACTGTCGGATGAGTGCCCGCATTGCCTGCGCTCCGTGGATCCAGGACCCGATGAACGAGGGTCGATCCGACCTCCGTCACTTGCCCTCCTTTGCCCTGCCATACTTCTCAAGATACTTCTCGTTTAATGTCGTATGCCGGCTGGAAAGGTCGATCATTCTTCCCTGAATAAACTCCATCTGAATCTGCGTTGTAATCTCGAGCGGATCTCCGGTGGTCACAATCAGCGTTGCATCCTTGCCCGTTTCGAGGGAACCAACCCGGTCAGCGACTCCGAAGATCTGTGCAGGGTACAGCGTGAGGGCCTTCAAGGCCTCCTCTTTCGGGAGTCCATAGGCGGCTGCAGTTGCCGCGTGATACGGGAGGCTCCGCTCGTGCGCAGCCTCGTCCTGGCTGATGATGGCGAATGGAATTCCTGCTTCATGCAGTTTCTTCGGCAGCACGAACGGCTCGTCATAGGCTTCAAATCTCCTGGAGGGTAACCGGTGGATTCCTCCGGCGAGGACGGACACATTGTTCTTCCGGAGGAGATCTACTGCACGCCATGCATCGCGGCCTCCGGCGATGATCAACTTCAGGTTCTCTTTCATAGCCCACGCGACAGCCGCCTGGATTTGCTGAATCTCCTCCGCCCATACCATCACCGGTACCTGTCGTTCGAGAACAGGGATCATGGCTTCCCATCGGGCATCGATGGGTTGCCGGTCTGCGTTCGCCTTGCGGGCAATCGAATATGCGCGCGCTTGACGGAAGGCAGTATTCAGTTCCTGCAACTGCTTCTCACGTTCCTTTTCCTGCTCTTCCTCTGTCCTCTGTATAAATGGTGATCGTGAGATGGTCATTGACGGCCAGTTGACCACGAGGGCTGCGGGCGCCTTGTACGTCATTTCCTCCCATGTCCAACCGTCTGACATCATCAGGGCAGACATTCCGGAAATGAGTCCTCCGGAGGGGGAAGACACGAACATCGTGATGCCGTTGGCACGGACAACAGGGATGATCTCCGACTCCGGATTTACAGCAGTTTCGGCCCTCACATTCGGGTTTACTTTGCCGGCTTCAGACCGGTCGCGTGTGGCACGGACGGCACCGATCTCGACAAGTCCAATATAGGTATCGGCGCTGATGAGTCCGGGGTAAATCGATTTTCCGG
>DAIPLH010000099.1:0-8664 GCA_036769325.1 Bacteroidota bacterium | reverse complement strand
CCCGACTTTGTCGGGATAACAGCCGCATGCTCTACCATTGAGCTATCGCGGAATCGTCGGGAAATGGAACTACAAGAATAACGATTCTGAAATAAAATGTCAATGCCACGCTTGATGCGTATCGCCAATTTTCCTATCTTGACTGCCTATTGTGTCTCCCCTGCCCTTGCAGTCCGGACTGAGACCAGCGTCATTCCATACTAACTTCCCAAAGGAGAACGAGATGAAATATCTCGCAATGTTTCTGCTGCTTTGCATGACCCTTCCGGTGATGAGTCTTGCACAGGAGGCCAAGAAAGATGACAACATGGCCATCCTCATGGAAAAGATCAAGGCTGACAAGAAGCTTCTTGTGGCTGCGAATTTGGGGCTTACTGAGGCAGAGTCAAAAGACTTCTGGCCGCTCTATGATGCCTATCAGAAGGATCTCGAGGGGAATCGCATGAAGCTCGGCGACATTATCAAACGGTATGCAGAAAAATATGAGACCATGACGAATGAGGAAGCAAAAGGGCTTCTCAATGAATACATGATGGTGGATGAGGAGCAATTGAAGTTACGTCAGGCGGCCCTTCCGAAGTTCAGGGCTGTTCTGCCGGAGATTAAGGTGGTTCGCTACTACCAGATCGAGAACAAGATTCGGTCAGCGGTCAATTATGAGATTGCGGCTTTGATTCCATTAATGAAGTAGCTCTCGCGGGCTTCTTCCACCAGACAGGGGATTTCGATGAAATCCCCTGCCTCATTTCCAATCGCTACCCACAGATCTCGTCCGTTGAGGCGAGGTCGCTGAACACCCCATTCCGAATCGCTGCCATGCCAGCATGCGCCCTTGCGAGAGCCCCTGCAATATAGCGGCGCGCAATGAGTTTTTTCCGCGGGACACCCCGTGCCTCATCCAGGAGGAGGTACCCCGTATAGAGCGCGGCATACATGTCTGTCAACTCCCGGGCTGCAGCGTCACGGAACTTGCTGTCCTCATGTTGACCAACCAGGGTCGTTGCCTCATGGAACAGTGAGCGTAATTCGCCGATCTGCTTTCTCGGCACCGAAAGAGCTTCCCCGTAGTCTGTTGTTTCCGCCTCGTTGAACCAATCGGCAAGGACGTCAGCAAGCACATGCGCGATCGCCCCCACGACCTGAACGGAGGTTGCTCCTTCGTAGATGGAGGTGATCCGGACATCGCGTGTATTCCGTTCAACCGCCATTTCTTTCATGTACCCCATTCCCCCGTGGAGCTGCACCGCGTCATAGACTACCTTGTTTGCGGCCTCAGTGACGACATACTTGACGAGAGGGGAGAGGAGATCAGTGTACTTTGCGCTTGTTTCGAAAAGGTGTTGTTCCCGTTCGTACGGATGACCAGCCGCCTTGAGCTCGACGATGCGTTCCTCCATCTTGTTTCGTCGATCAAGCCATTGGACAGAAGCATAGAGAAGGGAGCGTGATGATTCGATGGCTACCCTCATTTCGATAAGGGTATTGGCAATGGAAGGCATCTGGTAGATCGCCTTGCCGAACTGGACACGTTCGCGCGCCCATTTCAGTGCTTCCGAGTAAGCTCCTTCAGCAATACCCAGACCTTGAGCGGCAACGCTGAATCTTGCGTGGTTCAGGATGTAGAGAACATTGAAGAGTCCAAAGCGCCGCCGGCCGAGAAGCTGTGCGGGAGCATCGTCGAAAATTAGTTCGCAGGTCGGGGAACCGTGAAGCCCCATTTTTTCCTCGATCCGGTTCACACGAACCCGTTCGTTCGCTCCGTGACAGGCGAAAAGGCTCAGGCCAAACATGTTCCTCGTGTTGGCTTCCGAACGCGCCAGCACAACGAGGACCTCTCCGTTGCCGTTCGAAATGAAGTGCTTCAATCCCCTCAGTCGCCATTTTCCGTCCTTCTCCTGGAATGCTTCGAGCTTGACCGACTGCAGGTCTGACCCTGCTCCGGGTTCGCTCAGACACGTGGCACCGGTCCATTCTCCCGTACAGTATTTCGGGAGGAATTCGCGGGCAAGCTCTTCTGTTCCGAGTCGTGCAATGGTCTCACCGACATCCTGATATCCGAAGAGGGTCATGAGGGATGCATCCGCACGGGAGATCATCTCGATCATCATGATATAGATCGTCGCGGGGAAGTTCACACCACCATATTTCCTGGGGATAATCACTCCCATGAGACCTGCCTCGGAAAGCTTGTCCAGTGCCTCCCGGGTCCCGTGTGCGTAGGAGACGCGTCCATTCTCGAGGCGCGCGCCTTCGACATCAACTCCTTGCGCGCGGGTTGCGACAAAGTTCGCAGAAATATCTCCCACAAGCTCCAGAGCTCCCTTGTAGACCTCAAGTGCCTCACTGTAGCTTCCGGGAGCAAAATCGAACTGATGCGACTCGGTGAAATCGTGTTCAAGGATTTTCACCACGTCGGCCAGATCAAGCCGGTTGAAATGTTCGCGCAGATCGTGATTATCTGTGAAGTAGTTGGCCATGATGGGGTGTCCGGGTTCTGTTCAAAATGAAAATGGTGGAACGGGAATGCTGTTCCACCATCAATGATCCTCAGGAATGAAGTCCGTTCTATCTCCCCGAAGCCGCGCTTTCCGCCACGAGGGCGGGCTTGTTGATCTTTCCGGTTGAGGTTTTCGGCAGATCATCACGGAATTCGACGATCTCGGGGACCATGTAATGAGGGAGCTTTTCGGAACAAAAACCGCGAATGTCTGCCGGTTCGAGTGTCTTTCCATTTTGCAGGACGACGAAGGCTTTGATCTTGTTCGTGATCAGCTCGTCCGGGATCGGAATGACTGCGGCTTCCTTGATTTCCGGGTGGCTGTAGATGGCGGCCTCGATCTCGCCGATCTCGATTCTGTAACCACGGCTCTTGATCATGTGATCGCGCCGTCCGACGTAGATGTAATCACCGCTCTCGTCCAGCATCACAATATCACCCGTCCTGTAAATGCGCTCATTGAAATGCTGTTGGACTGGATTGAGGACAAACCCTTTCGCGGTTTTTTCAGGGTCGGCCCAGTAGCCCATCGCCACAAACGATCCGCGGCCCACCAGCTCCCCCTCCTTGCCGATTGTCGAGACTACGGTTCCGTCATCCGCGAGAGCAAAGACCTCCATATTGCTGCATGCTTTGCCGATGGGAATCGGTTTGGTTCTGTCCGGTGGCAACTCCGGAACCTGATACCAGGTGATGACATTTGTCTCGGTTGGTCCATACAGGTTGTAGTAGCCCGGTCCGGGAACCAGCTTCATCAGGTCCCGCAAAAACTTGACAGGGAACACCTCTCCCGCGAAGAACACAATCCTGAGTTTCTCAAAGCGCAGCCTGTCCAGCATTCCATGAAGAACCATCATTGAAAGGATGGAGGGGACGGAGTACCAGATGGTGATCCCCGACTTGTCGATCCAATCAGCAAGTCGGACGGGGAACACGGAAAGTGTTTCGGGAACGGGATAAACTGCTGCACCCACCATCATGGCGGTGAAAATATCCAGGGTAGACAGGTCAAAGTGGAGGGGTGCGTGATTCGAGAACCGATCCTCCGGTCCGGCCTGGAATGTCTCTGCCACCCATCGAATGAACGTGAGCACATTGAGATGGGTGATCATGACCCCTTTTGGAGTGCCGGTCGAACCTGAAGTATAGAGAATGTATGCAAGATCCGTTTCAACGCTCAGGTTTTCCGGAAGTGAACTATCGGGATGGCTGAGAACTTCCTTCCACGAAATCAGCCTGAGCTTTCCCGCAGGTGCCGGCTCCTTCTTGTCATCCATGAGAATCGCCGTCTTCAACGATGTCGTCATCGCAGAGAGGGACGCCGCACTTGCTGACTTCGCGGTGGAGGTCAGCATGCATTGAATGGAGCAGTTGTCGATGATATAAGCAATCCTCTGTTCGGGTGCGTTCGCATCAAGGGGGACATAGACACCTCCCGCCTTGAGAATCCCGTATATGCTGACAATCGATGAGTCGGATTTGTTCATGTAGATTCCGACCCTGTCGCCCCTTCGAATGCCTTGTTGTGCAAGGATTCTGGCGATCTTATTTGTCAGTTCGTCAAGTTCGCGATACGAGAGGGAGGTTTCTCCAAAGACGACTGCCGGCCGGTTCGGGTATTTCTTTGCGGACTGAACAACAAATTGAGGAAGCAGAAAACTCATGTTACTTTGCTTGCTTTGCCAGCACGAGGGCTGCGATGGAATCAACGCTTGAAAAATTTTCAGGAACCAGTTCGTCGTCGGTTATCTGGATGCTGATCTTGTCTTCCAGGAATCCAATCAGTTTCATAATGCCAAGGGAATCCACAATGCCGCTTTCGATCAATGAGTCCGAATCTTTGAGATTGGCCTGTTTCTTGTCTTTGATCAGTTCCGTCACGATGTACTGCCTGATCATGCCTTTGGTGTCCACAATGCTCTCCTGTTGAATGATGATGTTGCGAATCAGAATTCCTGCCGGGGCAGGTGGAGCTGAGCTACTACCAGTATATTTCAGAAATCTTGCTGACGTCAACACCAAGTGCCGCTTTGCCGACATACATCAGGCATTCATCGCTCGTCGCGGGCATCAGCCCCCCACAGCGGGAATCGCGGTACAGCCGCTCGAGCGGCAGTCGCCTGGCAATGGTTGTTCCTCCGCATGTTCTGATCGCCATGGATGTCAGATGCGGTCCGAGTTCACCGCAGAGGAACTTTGCCCTGTGAATGGCCGTGTTTGCTTCGATTGAACCCCGTTTTTCCACAACAAAGCGGGCTGCCTCGTAGGTGGAAGAGCGCGCTGCGCCGAGCTGGATGGCAAGCTCGCCAACACGCTGCTGAATCCGCGAATCGCTCGACATCGGCTTATCCGAGCCCGGAATCTTCTTGCTGTTCAGGTATTCAACCATGAACTCAAATGCTGCCGAGCAGATCCCGAGATACACTCCGGTGAATCCACCAACCAGCCAGTGGGGTTCGCGGGTAATCTTATAAAGGACCATTCCTTCACTCCCGAGGAAGAGCCTCTCCTGCGGAACGAAGACCTCGGTCAGGTGCATGGTATCGGACATTGTGCCGCGCATTCCCAGCGTGTCCCATACATGATCGATCTTGATACCCGGGTTTTCGCGTTCCACGACAAGGTAGGAGATGGAAGGATCCTCAGGAGTCGACTTTTCATTCCGCGCGGCCACTACGTAGTAGTCCGCGTATCCAGCCATGGAGACGAACCACTTTGTACCGTTGATGATGAATCCGCCGTCAACTTTTCTGTAGGTAGTCTTCAGTTTCGAGAAGTGAGCTCCGATGCCTGGTTCAGAAACGGCGGATGCGAAGAGTCTTTTCTGACCAACAGCCTGATCATACATCCATTCACGAAACTCGCCCATCACACGGCCGCGTGATCCGCCGATCGACTTGATCTCCGAATCGAGTTCAGAGAGACTTCCCAAAGTAATGTTGTGCATGTTGAAGGTCAGGCCCGTTGAAGAGTCCGCCTTCCCAATCTGTTCAATTGCCTTCGTATAGGTCAGGAAATCAGCGCCAAACCCTCCAAATTCCTTTGGAACCATGATCCCCAGAAGATCAGCGTCCTTCAGTTCACGAAAGTTCTCAACTGGAAAACTTCCCTCACGGTCGTATTTCGCCGATCTCTCCTTGAATGGCTGCGACACCTGACGGCAGCGCTCAATGAGGTCTTCATTGATCACGATTCCGTTGCTTTTTTCCCTGACGTCTACATCCATGAACATCCCTTTCAGCCAAATTACAGCGTTAAATCAGCAAAATTCATACCAATGGACAGATTTGGGTTGACAAAAAACCGTGTGAGCGAAATCAAGAGTTGGCAATCTACGCTATTTCCGTGAATCTTTCCAGCCGGGCGATGAGGGGAAAAAACGTCTGCAAACTGAGGGCATTACGACCCAACGAACTTCCAGCCGGCGAGTTCGCAGAATCCTTTCAAAGAGCAGAAGATGCGGGAAAAACAAGGTGATACGCATCAAACCCGTGCAGATTTCTGCCCAGGTTCAAGTGGTCGTGGATTCACGGCACACCGGGGCCCTCCGAACGAAGATGGCCCCGGCCTGCCTTGATGAATCTATTTGGTGAGCAACATTTTTTGAGTCTGAACGACGTCTCCGGCCCGGAGTCTGTAAAAATACAAACCACTCGACGCAGGCGATCCATCGGCAGCCCTTCCGTCCCACACAACCGAGTGCGTGCCTGCGGTTTGGTATCCTTCAACCAGTGTTTGGACGGTTTGACCGAGGATGTCATGGACCGACAGAGTGATGTGTCCGTTCTGAGCAAGGTGATAGGTAATTTGTGTCGATGGGTTGAATGGGTTGGGGCTGTTCCCGATCAACGCGGTCTTGCCGGTTTCTTGTGATTCTCCCGGCGAAACCAGGTCGTTCCATCCCGAGTCGAATGTTTTCCACTCAGAGCTTTCTGCCCCATCAGAAGGGCACACGACTACCAGATCATCGAAGCATCCGGCGGGATCGGTGAGGGCAACGATGTGAGTTCCCACCCCGAGTCCTGGGTACTGTCCCTGAGCGCGGGAATGCGTTCCGTTGTCCTCGATGACCAAATCGACAGGGCTGCCGTCAACGGTGAATTGAACGGGCCGGCCAGACCATTTGTATGATCCGGAACTGTGCCCGCGGTCCGGTACCACCCTGAGTACACTTTGCCTGGAAGAGTGTAATGTCCTCGCAGATTGGATCCGCGGTTGGCACAAACGAATAGATATTTCCATCGAGTCCGCAGATGTAGAGTTCACTCTCCTCATCAATGCCGAACGAAGAAAAGCTGACGGATGAACTCAGAAGCACTGTGTTGATGGGTGGATTGATTCCGTCATACTCGAGGGACCAAACAGTGCCACTTCCGTAGTCTGTGTAAATGTACTTTCCATCGAGCTCCGGGACTGCCGAACCGTGGTACACATACCCTCCCGTGATGGAAATGCCCTGACTATGGTTGTATTCCCAGATTGGTGGAGTGAGCCCGGTTGCATCGCATTCAGGGGCACAACCCCACGGCGATGCGTAACAATGATTTCCTTCCATAATTGCCCAACCGTAGTTTCCACCGTTCTCGATAATATCAATCTCCTCCCACGTATTCTGTCCGACGTCTCCGCACCACAGCCACCCGGTCGCAGGGTCGAAACTGATCCGCCATGGGTTTCTGAGTCCGTACGCGTAGATTTCCTCCAGGTAGCCCTCCGTGTTTCCTTCAAAGGGATTGTCAGCGGGGATTCCATAGTTCTCCCCTCCGGATGGATTGTCGACGTCGATCCGCAGGATCTTTCCCAGCCACTGTGTAAGGTTCTGTGCTCTGCACTGCGGATCTCCAAACGAGCCTCCGTCACCAGTGCTGATATACAGGTATCCGTCATTAGGACCAAAGACAACCTGACCCCCATTGTGGTTGTCGTACGGATCCAAAAAATCCACGAGATTTGTCTCGGAATTCGGGTCAGCCACGTTCGGATTTCCTGTTACCTCAAACCGTGAGATGACAGAGCGGTTTGGACCAGCAGCCGTGTAGTTCACATAAAAGTATCCATTGTTTTCATAGTCCGGATGAAACGCCAATCCAAGAAGGCCCTCTTCAAAGCCGGCATCATCAACGCGGTCCTGGATGTCGAGGAAGGTTGACTTCGAAGGGGTGTCAGGATCATTTGTGAAGACGGAGATGACTCCTCGTTGTTCGACAACGAACAGCCGGTCAGTGCCGTCTCCGGGGTACTGAAGATCGACCGGACTGATGAAGGATAAGTTAGGGAACGCTTCCTGGAGAGAGTATTGTGCGGAAGCTTCGAGGGGAGAGAACTGCATGCTCAGAAAAAGCGCGATGCTCAGGATTGTACTTGCTATTCCTTTTTTCATTGGACGTCTCCTTATTTTAGTAGAATCATCTTGCCGATGGTGATTGATCCGTTCAGGTTCATGTGGTAATAGTACAATCCGCTTGAAACCATAGTTCCATCCGCTCTCCTGCCGTTCCAGGTGACGGACTTTGTTCCCGGGTTCTGAATCTCGTCGATGAGGCGTATGACCTCTGATCCCGCGGTATCAAAGATCCTGAGTTCCACGGGACCTTCCTCTTCGATCTCATAACGGATCGTTGTTGATGGATTGAATGGATTGGGAAAGACATCCATAGCGTGACCGACTGCGCTGCTCTTGTCTGACTGTATCGGCTGGACGGTAAAAGCGGCGGCATCACTATCACTTCCGCCGTCCTGATCCTCTGCCGTAAAGAGGATCGTTTCCGTTCCGACCCAGTTTGCGGGAGCCCGGACACGGAGTCGTCGTCGAAGAGGGTCATACTTGACGCGCAATATCGAGTTGCCGCTCCAACTCCAGTTGATCAGGGAATCTGGTCCATCCGGATCGCTGACGAAATTGTCAAGACGAACAGGCGAGAACGCCTCTCCCTGGGAAATGATCTGGCTGGGAATATCTCCGACAACCGGAGGCTGGTTTCCGGAGGTAAACGAAGAGACATCAAACACCTCAACGCCGTTGTCGAAGAACGCTGCAGCATAGCCAAAGTTGCCCTGGATTTGCACCGATCTTGCTCCGGCCAAAGCAGTCGCGGCATTGTCAAAGAGAACACCTGCATGCGTTGGATTCGAAGGAGAGGAGATGTCAACTACCTCGATGCCCCCAT
>DAIPLH010000098.1:3693-8686 GCA_036769325.1 Bacteroidota bacterium | reverse complement strand
GTGGAGAGGCCTAACAGGTGCACGGCAGGGTATGCGACCCGCGACAGCGCCTGCGCCGACATACCGGATATAGCGTCCCCAGATTTCACCGGCGGTCATCTGGCCGAGCGTCTTCACCGTTTCCGGGAAGAGCGGCATTTGCAGATAATCGCCAAAGTATGCCATGATCGGAATGATGCCGATCCACGACAGCAGCCCTCCACCAACCATGATTGCTCCGACCTTGTAGCGAAGGATAAAGCCAACACCAAGCAACGCAGGCATCGGCTCCATACTCAGTTCGGCTTTCCGCAGGACGGGAAGGGCCATGGAGATCTTGTCCGCCCAGAGGTGAAAGAAATCAACGAGGGCCTTGTATGCGGCGCCAACCGCAAGCCCGGTGAATACGTTTTTTGCTCGTGTTCCACCAGCATCGGCAGCAATCAGCACTTCTGCACTTGCGGTCCCTTCAGGATATGGAAGGCTCCCATGCTCCTTGATGATCAGAAACCGCCGGAGCGGAATCATGAACAGAACGCCCAGAATTCCCCCCAGCATGGCAAGGGCCGCTATTTGAGCAACGGGCGGCTCGTACCCCCAGAGGAACAAAGCGGGGATTGTGAAGATGATACCGGAGGCAAGCGATGACGCAGCCGAACCGGTTGTCTGCGAGATATTGTGGTCGAGAATGTTTGTTTTCCCGAAGATCGGTCTGAGGACTCTGAACAATGCGACGGAGATGACGGCAAGGGGTATTGACGTGCTGATTGTCAAACCAACACGGAGGCCAAGGTAAGCGTTCGCCGAGCCGAAGAGAATGCCAAACAGCGCACCCGCGATCGCGGCTTTGAGCGTAAAGTCCTTGAGGTCCGTGTCCACCGGGATATAGGGTTTATGGACGGAGGTCTTTCCTTCTTCCATACTCATGGTATCCGATCAGTTGTTGGTATCTGGTGAGCGGCTCAGAGGGGTTGGCCGGTTTCAAAGATCTGTTCAAGCATTTCAATATTTGCCCGGGTGTTTCCGATACCCAGGAAAGGCTCCTCACCGTCAGTGATGCATCGGGCAAAGTATTCAATCTCTGTCTTGTACGGGTTCTCGGGTTCAAAGCTCTCTTCGTACTTCCTGTCACCTTCCAGCAGGTGAATACGCAGGATGCTCGGAACCTGCCGTCCTGAGATTGCGACGGGCGCTGTGATTGAACCTTTGTTTCCCGAGAGGACATAGTAGTTCGCGTCGGCATTGAAACTGCACGTCAACGCCGCGACCGCGTCACCCAGGCGGTAGAATGCGTGTGTGAAGAGATCAATCCCTTCCTGATCCTCCCGGCTGGTAAGTGCATGAAGGAGAACAGGGCTTTCACCATTGATGTACCTCAGGAAATCAACGCCATAGATCCCGAGATCATAGAGAGCGCCGCCGCCGTTCCCCTTCTCGGTCCGGTATCCCGTCCTGCCCCTGGCTAGAATATCAAAACAGAAGTTGAAGTTAACATACCGGAGATCGCCAATGGTTCCGTCGGTAACAAGCTCCCGCGATCTGCGATGGAGTGCCATGAAGCGATACATCAATCCCTCCATGAAAAGGGTTTTCTTTTCGTGAAGAGAGGCTTCAATCACACGCACCTGGTCTATTGAAACAACAGCAGGCTTCTCAACCAGGACATGCTTTCCGGCTTCAATGGCCTTCGCTGCGTACACTCCGTTCAGTCGGGGCGGGAGCGCAATGTAAACTGCATCGATCGAGGAATCATCCAGGAGCTCCTCATAGGATCCAAAAACCCCCGGAATATTTCCTTCCCGCGCAAATGCAACTGCCCTCTCACGCGACCGGCTCGCGACAGCCGATAGTTCTATTCCTTCCAGCGGGTAGCCGAGCAGAGCCCGGGCAATGCGCGCCGTCCCCAGGATCCCGAATCGGATCACCGTCCGCCTTCAGGGGAATCATCATCACCCTTCCGGTTTGCCGATGGGCGGGAGAGGAGGCGGAGGATCAATCGCGAAACAATGAGGACCCCCGCAACAATAAGCACCGGTAATCGCATGTCCTGACTGATCTGGTTCGTCCAGACAAGCACGAGCAGGACAACAAGAATACCGAGCGAGATCCAGCCATAGATGTCGACAGTTCGGGGGGAAATCATTTCAGGGAAGAAAGAAAAATATCGATAGAACGATCAGGCATCCGTCTTGCTTTTTTTCCTGGAGGGGCGCAGAAAGCGTGGGGGTTTTTCATTGAGCCTCTTTCGATGCAATGCGAATTCCACGATCTTTGCCAGGGTTTGCGAAAACGACAGGCCAGCCTTCTCGGCGGACTCCATGAACGATACACTCTCCGTCAAATCCGGATTGGGGTTTACTTCAAGAACATACACCTGATTGTCCTTCCCCAGGCGGAGGTCCAGGCGTGCGTAATCCCGGCACCAGAGTGTACGGTAGGCATCGAGCGCAATCTTCTCGACGCGTTTCAACTGCCTCCTTGTAAGTTTTGCCGGGCAGGCTGTATGGACTTTGTGGTAACTTTCGTCAAGCGGGTTCCATTTGACATCATAACTGATCAGGTGAGGATGATCAGGTGGCAGCTCGGAGAAATCGAACTCGATGGGAGGAAGGACAACCGCCGGATCGTTGCCAAGGACGGAGACATGAAGCTCACGCCCCTCGATGAATTCTTCGACAAGAATGGGTGGCTGGAATTCAGAAAATACCTCATCGAGACGCTTGCGAAGGCCACTATAGTCATACACGACTGATTCCCTCGTAACCCCGATGCTCGCATCCTCCCTTGCAGGTTTGACGATGAGTGGATACCGGAGACCATGGCGCTTCCTGATGACCGGTTTCATCAGCACCTGGAACCGCGGCGTCGGCACGCCATTCGCCATCAGTATCTGTTTGGCGAGACCCTTTCGCTGGCAAATCGTAAGAACAAACGGACTGGCGCCGGTGTATGCCATCCCGTACAGTTCATACATCCCTGCGACCAGCGCTTCGAGCCTTGAATCGTCATTGAAGAACTCAACGAGATTGAACACAACGTCGGGCGGATTCCGGCTCAGCAGATGGTCGAGTCGCTTGATATCCTCCTGGAGATTGTATGCCCGGACGGTGAAGTTTTCTTTTCGGAGGGCCTTTGCAACCGCCTTGTATTCTTCATTGACGGTGGAGACATGGATATCATACTCGGGTTTGAAATCAAGAGATGAAGGATCGATCTTCTTCATCTCTTCATATTCATCGTCGCCGACATGATTAAAGAGGACGACAACTTTTGCGCGAGTGTTTTTCTTATTCATCGCTCTCCGGGATCGAATATCCAGAAGATTCCAGAGAATCGCAAGGGGAGTTGATATCCGTTCGTTGACTTTCCAGCAGGTTTTGCGTAGTATTCTCCAGATTTTGTTGCGCATTGCTGTCGCCAATCATCTTGTAACCCCCCATCCCCAACCCATGATGGATTGTCTCTTCTGCAGGATTATCTCGCACGACATTCCGGCTGAAATCCTGTACGAGGGAGAAAAGGCGATTGCCATTCTCGACCGCTTTCCAATCCACCCCGGGCATGCACTCATCCTTCCAAAGCTCCACTGCATCGACTTCCTTCACCTGCCCGCAGACAGTTTCCAGGAAATCATGTTCGCAACACAGACTGTGGCCGATGCGCTCGTCCGCTCACTCAACCTTGAGGGTTTCAATGTGTTTTCCAATAACGGAAGGATCGCCGGGCAATCAGTGTTTCACTTCCATATTCACGTCACGCCGCGCTACCATGACGATGCGGTAAGATTCGCTCACGGAAAGGAAACATATACTGAGGGAGAAATGGCGCAGTATGGGGTCAGGATCAGAAGCAGCATGAAATTGAAAGCATAAGGAGAAAGCAAGAGATGTCCGCATATAGCAAACTCAAGACACCCGGTTCGGGTTCGTCCATTACATTTCAGAATGGAACCCTCACAGTCCCCGACAATCCGATCATCCCGTTTATTGAGGGGGACGGCACAGGCGCGGATATCTGGAATGCCTCACAACGCGTGCTTGATGCCGCCGTCCGCAAGGCATATGGCGGAAAACGCTCGATCGTCTGGTTCGAGGTCTACGCCGGCGAAAAGGCGAACTCATTTTATCAGGAAGAAATCTGGCTGCCTGACGATACCCTCGAAGCGATCAGGTCGCATGTCGTCGCCATCAAGGGACCTCTCACAACCCCGGTTGGCGGAGGGTTCCGCTCCATTAACGTCACGTTGCGGCAGATCCTAGATCTCTACGTCTGTCTCCGGCCGGTACGGTACTTCAAGGGAGTCCCCTCCCCGGTCAAACGCCCTGAACAGATCGACATGGTCATCTTCCGGGAAAACACGGAGGATATCTATGCCGGTATCGAATGGAAAGCAGGAACGCCGGAAGTGAAGAAGGTTGTTTCGTGGCTTCAGACAGAAATGAATGTGAAGAAAATCCGGTTCCCGGAAACATCCAGCATCGGGATCAAACCAGTGTCAGAGGAAGGAACGGAGCGCCTCGTACGCGCTGCCATCCGCTATGCTCTCACGAACGGGAGAAAATCGGTAACGCTTGTTCACAAGGGAAATATCATGAAGTTCACCGAGGGAGGGTTTCGCGATTGGGGGTATGCGGTCGCGAAAAAGGAATTCGGGGATAGCACCGTTTCGTGGGACGACTGCGGCGGAAAGCCGCCGAAGGGGAAAATCCTGATCAAGGACGCCATTGCTGATGCCTTCCTTCAGCAAATTCTGACGCGTCCGGCCGAATTCGACGTGATCGCAACACTCAACCTCAACGGGGATTACATCTCCGACGCGCTCGCAGCACAGGTGGGCGGAATCGGAATTGCCCCTGGTGGGAATATCAATTTCGGAAATGGGTATGCGGTCTTCGAGGCTACTCATGGAACGGCACCGAAGTACGCAGGACTGGACAAGGTAAACCCAGGATCGGTGATTCTGAGCGGCGAGATGATGCTCCGTCACCTCGGCTGGACCGAGGCCGCCGATCTC
>DAIPLH010000098.1:1664-3683 GCA_036769325.1 Bacteroidota bacterium | reverse complement strand
AGAAGCGGCCGACCTGATCATTGCAGGAATTGAACGAACGATCGGCGCGGGAACGGTGACCTACGATTTTGCACGCCTGATGGAAGGGGCAACAGAGGTCAAGTGTTCTGAATTCGGGGACGCAGTAGTCAGGAACATGTAGGGAGAGATGATGGAAAGACAAAATATCCTCGATCAACAGAGGGACAAGCAGGCAACAAGGCGTCTCTACGAGGACGCCGCCCGACGGGCAATGAACTACCGGGATGCAATCGACGAGCGGAGGGTTGGGCCTCTTCGCGAAGGAATTGAAGGGCTCAAGCGGTTTGACGAGCCCTTTCCGGAATTCAGCACAGACCCGCAGGAGGTAATTTCCCTGCTGGATGAAGTCGGCTCGCCCGCCACGATGGGAATGGCCGGGCCGCGATTCTTTGGTTTCGTCATTGGAGCCTCCCTCCCCGTCACAGTCGCAGCCAATTGGATTGCAACCGGCTGGAACCAGAACACCGGGCTCTACACTGCAACACCAGGGACAGCACGACTGGAAGAGGTGTGCCTTCGATGGATGAACGAGTTGTTTGGATTTCCGGCCTCAACGGGTTGCGCGTTCGTTACAGGCGCCACCATGGCGAATTTCACAGCTCTTGGGGCGGCACGACATCACGTGCTCGCACAAGCAGGCTGGGATGTGGAAGCAGACGGGCTGTTCGGCGCTCCCGAAATCACGGTGGTGGTTGGCGAGGAGGCCCACGCAACTCTGATCAAGGCACTCGGCCTTCTGGGTATGGGGCGAAACAGGACAGTCGTCGTCCCGGTCGACAACCAGGGACGGATGAGGGCAGACAAACTGCCCGCGATCAAGGCACCAGCGATCGTTTGCATCCAGGCGGGCAATGTCAACACAGGGTCGTTTGATCCTGCATTGGAAATCATTCAGCACGCGCGCGCTCATGGAGCATGGGTGCATGTTGATGGTGCGTTCGGGCTTTGGGCATTAGCCTCTCCGAAATACGAACACCTTGCAAAGGGTCTTTCCGATGCGGACTCCTGGGCAACTGATGCACATAAGTGGCTAAACGTTCCCTACGATTGCGGAATCGCATTTGTGCGACAGGCCGATCAGCTACGACAGGCAATGAGCCTCACCGCAGCGTATCTACCCATGACTCCGCAAAGAGAACCTTCACAGTACACCCCCGAGCTCTCCCGTCGCGCACGCGGCGTTGAAGTCTGGGCCGCTCTGCGCACCCTTGGACGCAACGGACTTGCCGGGATGATCGAACGGGGCTGCAGTAGCGCCCAACGGTTTGCAGAGGGACTGCAGAAAGCGGGTCATCGTATCCTGAACGACGTCGTGTTGAACCAGGTCCTCGTTTCCTTTGGATCACCGGAAACAACAACACGGATCATCACGCGAATCCAGGAGGATGGAACCTGCTGGTGCGGAGGAACCGTGTGGCAGGAACAGACTGCGATGAGAATCAGCATTTCGGGCTGGTCCACGACTGCCGATGATGTCGATCGGAGCCTCGCTGTTATCAACCGCATAGCTCACGAGGAAAAGGCAGGCAGTTAGGGAACCAACCGATGAAACCTGCCTCTTTCAGGGCGCTCTGGGTCACTCAGGCCTCTGATAAATCCTTCCGACGTGATATCGTTGAAAAACCTATCGACATCCTTCCACCAGATGATGTCCTGATTAGGGTTCACTACAGCTCCCTCAACTATAAGGATGCTCTTTCCGCAACGGGTAACCGCGGCGTTACCCGATCTTATCCTCATGTTCCCGGGGTTGACGCGGCGGGCACTGTCGTAGAATCCCGTCAACCGGAATTTCAACCGGGGGATGAGGTCATCGTCACGGGCCACGAACTTGGCTCGAACGCATGGGGAGGCTGGTCTGAGTTTATCCGGGTTCCTGCCGACTGGGTTGTCCCGCTACCCAAGGGGCTGACATTGCATGAATCCATGTGCCTTGGAACGGCAGGTTTTACAGCAGGGCTCGCGGCTCTGAAAATTCTGAATCACGGACTCACACCG
>DAIPLH010000098.1:0-1654 GCA_036769325.1 Bacteroidota bacterium | reverse complement strand
GGTGGAGTTGGTTGCGTCGCTGTCGCAATCCTTGCAAAACTTGGCTTCTCTGTCACGGCAATCACCGGTAAAGAGGATGAGCATCCGTTCCTGAGATCGCTTGGTGCACGTGACATTTTCGGCCGGGATCACATTCTTGACAAAACAGAAAAGCCGCTCCTCAGCGGACGTTGGGCAGCGGTGGTCGATACCGTTGGTGGGCCTCTTCTCGAATCCGCAATCCGGCAAACAAGGCTCGAGGGAGCAGTCGCATGCTGCGGGAACATTGCTTCAGCTGAACTCCACACATCCATCTATCCCTTCATTCTTCGGGGAGTCACGTTGTACGGAATTGGATCTGCATTCACACCCATGAAGACGCGCCTCGATGTATGGAAGCAGTTGTCAACCGATTGGAAACCAGAACAGCTTTTGTCCCTCGCAGTCAATTCATCCCTTGAAGAGCTGAACACACGTTATATTGATCTCATCCGCGGGGGAGGCATTCGCGGCAGGATTGTTGTCACGCTGGTATAAAAAAAGGAGCGGCGTGAGCCGCTCCTTTGAACCAGCGATGCAACAGATGTTACTTCTTGCCTGACTTTGCTGTGTTCTTTGCTTCCTTGTTCTTAGCGTCCTTGTTCTTTGCATCTTTATTCTTAGCGTCCTTGTTCTTTGCATCCTTGTTCATGGACTCGTTGTCCATTGCTTCCTTGTTCTTGGCTTCCTTGGGCGAACTCGCTACTTTCCCTGCTTCAGCGGGATCGGTAGTAACGGGCGGGGTCATTGTATTCACTTCTGTCTTCGTGGCCCCAACACCTTCGGCTCCGGTCGACATTGGTGTCTTCTTCACCTCAACACCGGGTGTAGTCGAAGTTGGTGTATTCTTTACCTCAACATCGGCTGCATTTGGATCTGCACCCTTCCCCGCTGCCGCATTTTTCGCCTGCTTCTCATCCCACTCCTTCGCCTTCACCTGCTCTTTGTAGGTTTTTCGTTCGGCTTCCATCTGAGCCTTGAACTCCGCCTTTGCCGCGGGATCGCTATCAGACATCTTCTTGTACTCAGCCTCTTTGGCCTCCATCTTCGCGTCGAACGCCTCCTTAGCGGCATCCTCTTTCTTATCTGCTCCATCCTTCTTTTGGGCGTCTTCCGCACCCTGGACCGCAGGCTGTTTCACGGTTTCCGAGTCCTGTGCGAAAACGTTGGACTGTCCAATAAAGAGAACAGAAAGTATTGCGATGACTACACTTAGTCTCATCATGAGAACCTCCAGTTTGTTGAAAGTGGTCGAATTTCCTGTATTATCTGTCTTTCGAGCATCCATCCTTCACAGGGACGCCTTGAAGAACGCAAGGACCGTGCCAGCCTCCCGAAACGACTGATGCTCAAGGAGTTACATTTGAAGTGCAGAACTCAGCGAAGACATCGATCAGGTGGTTCGAGATCTGTCCGGCATCGCGACTTTCAATTTGAAAGCGCGGAACAAAATGGACAAGCTGTCCATCCTTGAACAACGCCATCGATGGCGATGACGGGGGGATGTCCTGTAGAATCTCCCGAAGCCGGGCAGTCGCCTCAATATCGCCGCCTGCAAAAACGGTCGTAAGGTGATCCGGTTTCGATTCTGATTTCTGCAACGCAATCCCGATTCCGGGGCGCGCTTTTCCGGCAG
>DAIPLH010000464.1:0-2452 GCA_036769325.1 Bacteroidota bacterium | reverse complement strand
TCCCATATCCCGTTGGGCTCACGGAAATACGTGCAACGTAACCGTCACGTGAAGCAAAGACCAGGAACCCGGTATCGTTCCCGGTTCCTATATCAATTCCTCCATGGAAATGCATCCTGCGGTATTCGGCAAATGTCGACGTGATGACTGAGCCAGCATCTGTTGGCCAGATGTAGTCGGAGAAGTCCGTCTGGGGAATCAGCGCATCGTGTGCGGTCGGAGACGGGGGAGCGGAATCAGGCTCTGTCCCCTGTACGCCGATAAACGGAAGTGATGTGATTGCGAGCAGAAACCCTGCCGACAATAGTAAACCCTTGCTCATTCTCTCAATCCCTTGCCCCGTTCTCACTGTATCGTCGGTTTATGTTTCAAGCGTTCTGTCATGCGGTGATGCTGACTTCAAGAATTCCCACGTCCTGCAATTCGGCCCTGATTGTGTCTCCCGGAAGGGCGCTGCCGACCCCCTCTGGAGTTCCTGTGAAGATCAGGTCGCCAGCCTCCAGGGTGAAAACCGACGAGACATAGGAAATAATTTCCTCAATACTGAATATCATATTACGCGTATTTGAATTCTGACGCAACTCTCCATTGACGCGAAGAGTGATGTCGAGCTCATTGGGATGTTCAATTTCATCCCGGCTGGCAAAGTGAGAGATCGGCGCCGAGGTATCAAACCCCTTTGCAATTGCCCAGGGGAGACCTTTCTTCTTGGCCTCAGACTGAAGATCCCGCAGTGTCATGTCCAGGCCGACTCCATATCCTTCGATATGGTCAGTCGCCCTTGATTCCGGGATATCTTTCCCGCGCGTACCTATCAGGACAACCATTTCGGCTTCATAGTGAAGGTCGTTGGAAAAAGGTGGTCTGCGTACAACGCCGCCCGTCTGTATGATTGCACTCGGAGGCTTCAGAAAGAGGACGGGACGCTCAGGCAAAGGAGCGTTCATCTCTCTTGCATGCTCAGCGTAGTTCCTTCCGACGCAGACAATTTTTCCGGGGTGGGCGGAGCGATCGGTTTTCCTGAAGAGCACTATCGGTCGGGGATCAATCATTTCAGGAAAGAAATATAGGGACGGCGCACAAGTTTCGCAAATGCGATGAGCGTCACAACGGGATGGCGAAAGCTTCAAACAAGTTTGCTATTACGCAAAAATCTATCTACCTTCACTCGCATTAAGTTAAGGTTGAAAGGCTTACTGTAACTTGCCTCAGACTTACGCCGAAGCGGGCGTCCAAATCGATGAAGGAGATCGGTTTGTCCGCTTGATCAAGAAGCCCGTTCGATCCACATTCACCGCGGAGGTGTTGGGTGATATTGGTGGATTCGGTGCACTCTTTGATGCCCGCTTCAAAGGATACAAAAATCCCGTTCTGGTTTCGAGTGTCGATGGTGTTGGGACGAAGCTGAAGATCGCACAACTCGTAGGCCGACATGACTCCGTCGGTCAGGATCTGGTCAACCACTGCGTAAATGATATCCTCACCCTTGGCGCCAAACCCTTGTTCTTTCTCGATTACTTTGCGACCGGAAAGCTCCGTGCTGAGCTTGCTGCGGAAGTGGTGAGCGGTTTCGTACGTGCCTGCAAGGAGAATAATTGCTCGTTGATTGGCGGTGAAACAGCTGAGATGCCAGGGTTTTATGACGGAGAAGAGTACGACCTGGCCGGGACGATTGTCGGGGTTGCTGAACGGAAGAATCTGATTACCGGGAAGAAGATACGTAAGGGAGACGTCCTCATCGGAATTGCGTCGACCGGACTCCATACAAACGGCTATTCCCTTGCCAGGGCTGTTTTGCTGAAGCGCTATCAGGTAACCGACTACGTTGAAGATCTTGGCAGAACCCTCGGTGACGCCCTTCTTGCCGTTCACCGTTCGTATCTGGGTACCGTCACGGATCTTCTTGAGAAGTTCAGCATCCATGGGATTTCTCATATCACGGGAGGCGGGATTGAAGGAAACACGAACAGGATAGTTCCGGCTGGCCTGCGTCTCCGCATTGATTGGAATGCCTGGGAACGTCCGGTTCTGTTTCGCCTTATCCAGCGGCTCGGAGAAATTCCCGAGGAGGATGTTCGGCGCGCGTTCAACCTGGGAGTTGGTTTGATTCTGGTTGTTTCAAGAAAGAACGTCGATCGTGTTCTCCGGTTTCTCCGGAAAAAGGGGGAGCAGTCAATGGTCGTAGGAGAGATTGCGGGAGGAAAGAAAGCATAGTCAGGGAAGGTGTACGGTCAAATCAAATAACTCCATACCATCGTAGTCCGGGATATCAATGACCATCGATGAAAGTGAGATCCAAAAAGGCCGGATAAACTCGACCGGGCCTGACATTCCCCCATCCCCACATGTTTTCGACCCGTCCGATGAAGCGGATCTTTCCCCGGTCGAACTCAAGGACCGGCTTGAAAAATCCTTCAAGTTTGCTCAGCGGATTCAAAGTCTGAGCGAGGTC
>DAIPLH010000463.1:565-2455 GCA_036769325.1 Bacteroidota bacterium | reverse complement strand
GAAAAACAAACCAGCGCGCGCCCGAAAGAACATAGCCGTAGAGACTGCCGGAAAACAAGATGGTCCCCGCGATAAAGCAACCGGCAGCAATGCGAAGGAGCCTTTGTCCATGCACCTGTTCCTGACTTGAAGCCCATGCAAGCAGGAACAGTGCAAATGCGTGGTATATCTGGTAGCGGCACGCTGTCTCGAACACCTCGAGCATTTCTGGTGTGACGCTTCCCCGAAGCGAATGCGCTCCGAGCGCCCCGGCTGTGACCGAGAGCGCTGCGGAGATGCATCCCAAAACGAGGAGGGTGCGGGTCATAGAAATGACTGCAGGGAAGATCAGGACCCTTTCAACATGATTGCGATCTGATTGGCCTGCTGCTGGTTATAGTCGAATGCCAGCTTTCGATGGTTGACCAGATCAACAATTGTTCCGATGACGCAAAGTCCGCCCGTAAAGAGAAAGAGAAGTCCCATCCCAATCTGATTGGTGATGAAACGTTGGACGCCGGCAACACCCAGGAAACCAATGAGGGTTGTCAGAAGGATGGTCTGAGGGTCACGCCTTCGTGTTCTGTACACCAGCGCAAACTGCTGGAGGTTTTGTTCAGAGTAATCCTTCACGAGGCCTTGAATGTAGACCATCTCGTCCCCTTCAAGCTCGGGAAGCAATTGCATGAGATTAGGCATGGAGGTGTTCCTTTCGATGGATGGTGAGAAATTGTTTCGTCAGTGTGAAAACCCTGCTGGAGATCACGACAAAGGCAAACGGACCAAGGACATGGGCACTCAGACTCAGCATCGGTTCTCCGTGCATCAGGAATGAAATCGATCGGCCAAGGCCGCATCCAGGGCATGAATCAAAGCCAATGAATCGAAAGAGACAGAGGTCAAGCGATTGAGGACCCTTTGGGTCGAGCAGGAAGAGCAGAGTCAGCGCGCCCACCCAGAACAGCAGTTCAACAGGAACCCTTTTAAAAAGAGATTGATATCGGTTTTTCATAATGAAAAGGGAAGAGAACATGAGAAAGGGGATTCACCGCTCGCTTGAAGCCGCATGAATGTAAGAAAGATGAAATGGCAATGCAAGAAATGCCAATCAGGGCAACGTCCAGAACACCTGCCCCAATGGGCAGGTCAGCATAGCCCTTGAAACTATTTCCCTCATTGAACCGTCCTGGTTGCAAATGCCCTACCCGGTGACGCCAGACACCTTCGAAATTTCCCGATAAGTTGTTTCAAATACTGAAAAAGCGTAAATTTCTGACCGCAAGAGCAGATACAATGGGATTCATGATTCGGAGGGTTTGAGAGTTGAAGGCTACGACTCATTTCGCAATACCAGCGTTTGTTTTATGCACTCTTTTCATTTTTTCATCTGCACGGGCACAGGATATTTACGATGCTATCCGGCTCTCAGGCCCAGGGAACACTCTTAACGCAGCTGCCCTGGGAATGGGGAATGCCTATTCCACAATCGGGTATGATTTCTCCGCCGTCCGGCTCAACCCGGCAACTATGGGGCTGATCCGGAATCCCACGGCCATCTGGTCGGTCAACACCAACTACTTTCCCGGGTCAACCGGCAGAGAGGGGAGTCCCACAGAGTTTTTCTCCACGTCAAGTACTTCGTTCAGCCAGACGGGATTGCTCATTCCCTTCGGCGCTGATTCAGGTGGGTTTGTTCTCGCAGGCGGCTTCACTCAATCGAAAGATTATAACGGCAGCATGAAGTACGACGCTTTCAATTCGACGCCCACTTCCTATGTTCAGGATCTGACCGCATTGAACAGCTCATTTCTCAGGGACCTCGGGCTGAGCTATCAGACTTTCCATCAAACCACCGGTGCCTACACAGGTGATTCGACGATCATCAACGGCAACATGCAGCAGAGTGGATTC
>DAIPLH010000463.1:0-555 GCA_036769325.1 Bacteroidota bacterium | reverse complement strand
GGCTGGTCCATATTTCGCTTGGCTTTGGATATGAGGTGGCGCCAAGTATTTATATCGGAGGAAGCGCCAGCTATGCAACAGGCTCGTACCTCAGTGACCGGGAGTACTTTGAAGTTGACACGGCGAATGTCTATGACTCCTCAGTTCAGACAAACCCCGCAGATCCACTGACAACTGATTTTCAGCGACTGTATGTCCATGATGTCCGGAACACAACCTACAGCGGATGGGACGTGAAGGTCGGTCTCCTCTACAAGTTCTACAACTTCATCGGCATCAGTGCATCGTTCAAGGCTCCGTTCCGTCATAAGATTTCCGAAACGAAGAATCTGAGCGGGTATGCCGACTATGAAGCAGGAAGAAGAATTGAGGTTGAACCGGCAGAGACCCATCTTGATTATACTGCCATACCAGCTTATGAAGCGACCGTCGGTGCGATGGTGAACCTCTGGATCCTGACAGGAGCACTCGAGGCGACGTACATTGATTACACGCAAATCGACTTCCCTACCGGACTTCCGCTGGAGGTTCGATCGCTTGCCCTCAAGCAGGTGA
>DAIPLH010000462.1:0-2459 GCA_036769325.1 Bacteroidota bacterium | reverse complement strand
ACAGTCGAAACGAGAACAACTGTGACGCCGTTGGTTACGCTCCCGGCGCGAACGATGATTGTTCCGGAACTGTGGTCACAATGGAGATGGCCAGGGTCATGAGCAAGTTCGGAATGGAATCCACCGTGATTCTCATGCCCGTCACCGGAGAGGAGCAGGGACTGCTTGGCAGTGAGGCGTATGCGGACTTTGCCCTTCAGCAGGGCATGCAGGTTGAGGCGGCCGTCACCAATGACATTGTCGGAAACATCGAGGGGTGTGTGGATCCCAATTGCCCGCCCGGTGAACCGGTCATTACCGACAGCATGTCGGTACGGCATTTTTCGGGGGATCCGGCGACAGGCGCTTCGCGGCAACTCGCCCGATATATGAGACTTCAGTCAGAGCGCTATTTTCCGGAGTTCACTGTCAATCTTATCCCTCTTCTCGACAGGCCGGGCAGGGGTGGGGATCACATTGCATTCTATGACAGGGGCTTCGCATCTGTTCGGTTCACGGAGGCAAACGAAGCGGGTGTGGGCGATGGATCGAGCGGCCGTCAGCACAACATGTTCGATACGATCTCGACGGTCAATACACACAAAGGATATATGGCGAGTGTAGCCCGGGTTAACATTGCCGGGATTGCGAGTCTCGCCTTTGCACCTTCTTCTCCTCAGGGAATGGCGGCCTTTGATGGAGGAGATGGCGAAGACGTCTTTCTTACGTGGCCTCTTGAGCAGATGGAGGATGATTTTGCCGGTTACATGATTGCAATGCGAGATCCGGACAGCCTCTACTATTCTGTATTCCACGACGCCGGGCTGACGGATAACTATTTAGTAAAAGGCCTGGTCCCCGGCGAGGAGGTCCTGTTCAGTCTGGCTGCATATGATTCTTCCGGAAACCTGAGTGTGTTCTCTGAAGAGATCTCCATCAGTCCGATGTCGCTTCCGCGAGCCCCGGCGAACGTGGATGCCACATCGAATTTTACAGACGCGGCGATTGTCTGGGACCCTAACACAGAACTTGACATTGCGAGGTACAGGATCTACCGGAGCCTCAGCAGGCTGACCGGGTTTGCACTCTATGATTCCGTTGATGTTTCCATCACGGAATACACCGATGGCGGAATGCTGGCCGGCACTCTTTACTTCTACGAAATGCGGGCTGTGGACGCCGATGGCAATGAAAGTCCATCTTCTGAAACCGTTTCAGCACAGCTTGTGACGCATGACCAGAATATCCTTGTCGTGGATGCGACGAGGGATGGAAACGGTTCCCCTCTTGCTCCATCAGATGCGATGGTCGATGATCAGTATGTCTCCCTTCTGAGTGGAGTCAATATCGGCGGACATTACGACGTGGCCGACAGTCTCGCGTTAGGATACCAGCTCTCTGATGGAAATCTTTCAGCGTACTCGACGGTACTCTGGCACACCGACGTACGATCGAGCAGCCCTCTGGTCTCCGATACAGTGGCGCTGAAAAAATACCTGCTCCATGGCGGCAACCTGTTGATCAGCGGATGGAGGCTCTCATCCTCTCTGCAGCCTGGCGGAAGCTCGGGGGTTACCGTCTATGCCCCGGGGACATTTACTTCAGCCTTCCTGAAGGTTGACTCTACGCTGACCAGCGGTGTGCTTACTCAGGATTTCATGACTGCCATTGGAAGTCCGGGATATCCCGATGTGAGTGTCGAAGAAACCAGGATCCCCCTTTATAGTGGAACACTTGTCAATACCGATGTTGTCCTTCCGCCGTTTGCCGGGGGCTCGGCTGACGTCCTCTATACTCATGAGGGGGCAGCCGGTTCTGATCTTGACGGGAAGCCGGTCGGTTGGAAGTTCATCGGGTCTGTTTACGGCTTGATTGTCTTCGATTTTCCTCTGTACTACATGCAGACGGATCCGGCGCGGGAGGGACTGACAGCAGCTCTCCTTGAGTTGGGAGAGGAGCCTGCCGGTGTCGAAGGGGAAGGGGAAGGAGGGGTCCCGCTCCAGTACCAGCTTCATCAGAATTTCCCAAATCCCTTCAACCCGACAACAGAAATCCGGTTCGATATCCCCGCTAAAGGGATGGTGCGTGTGTCGATCTATAACGTGCTTGGAGAGCTCGTGAAGGTTCTTGTGAATGAGGAGCGGTCAGCGGGAACTCACCGGGTTGTCTGGAACGGAACCGGTGTCGCGAGCGGAGTGTACTATTACGAGCTCAAGGTTCAATCAAGTGGTGACGCATCAGAAGCGTTTCGTGATATCAAAGCGATGGTGGTGCTAAAATAGATGTGAGATTTGAGATGTGGGATGTGAGACCCAAGGCCAAGGCGTCCTTCGTCCCGGCTTGATCTTTGAGGAAGGATGCCTTGACATTTGCAGAGGAGATGTGAGATGAGAGATCAAAAGGCAACCTCAATCCACGAAGATCTTTCCTGGGTTCAGGATTCCATTCGGATCGAAAGTTCGTTTGATCTCCTTCATGAT
>DAIPLH010000097.1:5680-8796 GCA_036769325.1 Bacteroidota bacterium | reverse complement strand
CTGTGAGCATTTAATCCAACCAAAAGAAAATAGGTCCTGACAAGAATTTCAAGCATACACCTGATCAGGCAACCCTGTCAAGGATAAGCTTTTAGGCGATTAGTACCAATCGGTCAAGTTGCTTATTCAGCTGAGGATAGAAATCGCTTGATGAGAGGAAGGAAAATAACGTGGGTTTTTGCGGAATGAGGAAAGCTGTGCCGCAACAGCTCCCGGGAACATGGAGAGTTCCCGGGTCTGGCGGATGATGAGATCGTTCAACTCAGTTGACAATATCAGATTTCATCTCGTTAAAGAGTGAAATCATCTCGCCGCGTTCCGTTTGCGAAACATTGTTCACCTGGAGGGCACGGTCGAGGTGAGTCATCATTGCATCAAACTCAGTTTCGGAGATATCCATATGCGAATGGGCGACATGCATCGACAGTCCCACGTACCAGCAGCCACCGTCGGCCATGTAGCAGATCAATCCGCGCATCATCTCTTTGAACCTGTTTGCACGGGTTCCGGATTCATCGGTGAAGACGCCCTCGAACGTTCGCCACATCACGGGGTCGGCCTTCAACATCGAATAGAACGATTCCACGCTCGCTGTGACAACTTCCTGCCCGCCCAAACGTTCGTACAATTCCGGGGTTGGAGAGGCCGGAACACCGGAGTCGCATCCGAGTCCAACCAGAAGAACAACAAGCAATGCAAGCGTAGACCTTATCATGTTTTCTCCTATTGAGTTTTCAATAAGCCTGAAAAAATTTGTAGGTTGAATATACATGTTGGCACGGAAAAAAGCAAAGGATGCGGTCGCAGTTTGGTTTTCTTGGGTTTCGTTCATACAACTCTCCCCTCTATGAGGTCGTGGTCCGGGCCATTGAAGCTCAGGTTTCCCCTCCCTTAGTAAGGGAGGGGGAAATGGTTTGATCCAGGATAGGGGGAGAGTTCATCGGAAAACCAAACTGCGACCGGGCTCAATGTAGCTCAGATAGGCAACAGCAACGAAGATCGCGTTCCTACTTCACGAGGAGCAACTTCCTGGTCTGAACAAAATCTCCGGCCTGAAGGCGGTACAGATAGATGCCGCTCGCGAATCCTCTCAGGTTAAGGCTTGCGTCGTGATATCCTGCTTCCTGAGACTCATCCACCAGGATTTCAACCCGCTCGCCAAGGACCGTAAAGATTTCAAGAGTGACATGAGCTTGTTGCGGCAGCCCATAGGTGATTCTTGTGGAAGGATTAAACGGGTTCGGATAGTTCTGGCTCAAACTGAAAACGGCCGGGATTTCTTCATCGGGTTCAACACTCGTGATGAGAACAGAGAAGCTCCACACATCACTGAATTCCCCCCATCCAAGTGTGTTGTGGCCCCGGGCCCTCCAATAGTACGATTGACCATTCTGCAACGGAGAGGCAATGAAGGTCGTGTCGATTCCCGAGGTGTCGATCTCGGAGACTGCAAAAGTTGAATCTTCTGTCCACTCGAACCAATACCGGTCCACAAGTGGAGTTCCGGGGAACCATCGACAGACGGCATTAACGTCGGTAATGATCGCCTCATCTTCGGGCGCGTCAAGGACGATTTGAGCAGGAAAGGCCAGCGTTGTGAATCTCCAGATGGCCGACCAGTTGCCTGAGCCAAAGAGATTGCTTGCCCGCACACGCCAGTAGTAGGTCGTGTTCGGACTGAAAGAACTCACCACGTCCGTTGTGTCAACGAGCAGGGAGTCATTCTCTACAAGGTCCTGAAACCCGGCATCACGGGCAATCTGCAGGTGGTACGCGAGACTATCTGTCGGGGACATCTCCGGATCATCCAGAACATGGCGTCCTGGCTTCCGGATTTGCAGGACATCACGCATGGCCTGACGAAAGATATCCGGGTTCACCGTTTGCCACACGAATGCGACTGTGAGCAATTCGTTCGAGGTCTGGTCGGCCGGCGAGACGAGGTCCGGTGAGGTCGGAGCGTGCGTCACCGACAGGAAATTCCAGACAGACCCTGGAGGTCCCCAGCCGCTTGCGTTGTGGGCTCTGACCCGCCAGTAGTACGTCTCCTGATGTGCCAGATCGTGAACGACCGTCGTCGTATCAATAATAGAGGAGTCGGTTATGGCATTGGAAAACGTCGAATCCGTTGCGAGCTCAAGCCAGTAGCGGTCCGTTTCAGGCACACCCTGTCTCCACAGAATGCGAATACTGTCCGCAAGGACAGCAGATCCGTTGTCCGGAGAAAGAGACGTCACCTGAGAAGGCAGCGGAGGCAGGGTTCTGAAACGCCAATGTTCGGACCAGGGGCTTGTCGAAAAGGAATCTTTTGCCTGAACCCGCCAGAAGTAGACAGTGCCTTCAAGCAAATTGCCGACGGTTGTTGTGGTGTCAACGAGGGTCGAATCATTCACCAGCAAGCTATCAAACGCTATGTCGCGGGCAAATTGAAAATGATACCGCACAGTGTCGGTAGGGACTAGCACCGGACTTGTAACCCGCCAGACGAGGGAGACAGTAGCCGGCAGGTTTATTGCCCGATCGGGAGGTGAGAGCAGCACGGGCGGTGGCAGCGCCGTGAAGTACGTAAAGAACTCCCTCACTTCACTGAACTCTCCCCAACCCACAGGGTTGTGTGCGCGCACCCGCCACCAGTACGTCGTGTAGTGCTGCAGAGGGCTGACAACCCTTGCGGTGTCGGCAACGGTGGAATCGATCATGGAACCGGTGAAGAGCGAATCTGTCGCCAACTCAATCCAGTAGCGGTCCACTTCGAACTGACTCTGATGCCAGCTCATCAACGCGCTATCCGAGGTAACCACGGCGCCATTGTCAGGTCCAAGCAAAAATACCTGGGCGGGCACTCTGCCGGTCCTGAGACTTCGGACATCCGACCATGAGCTTACGCTGCTGTCGGACGTCATACTCACCCGCCAGTAGTACGTGGTGTCTTCGTCAAGGTCAAACACCTGGAACGAGGTTGCCACAATGTCCGTCGTGTTAACAAGCTTGATGCGGAATGTCGGACTCTGTGAGATCTGCAGAGAATACCAGAGGGCTCCCGGGGATGAATTCCACGTGAGGACAGGATTTGTGGAGGCAAGTGATCCATCCGGTGGCGAAGACAATACCGGAGG
>DAIPLH010000097.1:2071-5670 GCA_036769325.1 Bacteroidota bacterium | reverse complement strand
CGGTTCCCGCGGTAGTCGTATGAATGATGGCTCCTTCCTGACCAACGGCCCATCCCCTGTTCGCGTCAGTGAAGGTAGAGGAAAACAACCACTGAGTTGTTCCGCTTGCCTGTGTTACCCATTCCGCCCCTCCGTTGCGCGTCTGCATGATTCTGCCAAGACCGCCGGTCAGCCGGCCAATATTCGGATCAGTAAATGAAACCGAGGAAAGTGTAAGGGTCGTCGCGCTCGTCTGGGCGGTCCATGTTGCTCCACCGTCGGTCGTGTGAAGGATTGTCCCAAATTCTCCGGTGATCCACCCGATCTCCGCATCTACAAAGAATACCGCGTAGAGAGTCGCTGTGGTTCCGCTTGTCTGGGCTGTCCAGGTTGTTCCCGCGTTAGTGCTCTGGAGGATCGCTCCCGTTCCACCGACCATCCACAGTGTGCTGGCATCGGTGAAACACGCGGCGCGAAGGTTCTGTGATGTCCCTGAGGTTTGTTGTGACCAGGTAACTCCTCCGTTGGTTGTGTGGAGGATCGTGCCCGCATCGCCTGCCACCCATCCTGTGTTCAGGTCAAGGAAGGTTGCCGAGTAAAGATTTTGTGTCGTCCCGCTTGTCTGGAGTGACCAGGTGGTTCCTCCGTTCGTGGTGTGCAGGATTGTACCGAGGTCACCTGCAACCCAGGCCGATACTCCGTCCGTGGAGGAGGCAGACCGCAGGGTATGCATTGTTGTGCTCGTTTGCGTGATCCAGTTCGCTCCGCCGTTGGTTGTATGATGAAGTGTACCGGACAGTCCAACTCCCCACCCCGTGCTTGAGTCGGAGAAGAAGACTGAAAGCAATGCCGAAGTACTTCCCGTTGTTTGCGGCGTCCATGTTATCCCTCCATTTGTGGTGTGAAGGATAACCCCGGCGGTTCCGGCAGCCCAACCCGTGTTCGCATCAATAAAATAGACAGTCTCAAGTCTTTCGTCGGCACCGCTTGTCTGCTGGATCCACGTCATCCCGCCATTGGTTGTATGGAGGATCGTCCCGAAGGTTCCGTCCGCCCATCCGCTGTCGGAACTTGTGAATGTAACGGAGTTGAGGGCCTGTCCGGATCCACCTGTCTGTGTAATCCATGTTGATCCCCCGTTCGTTGTATGCAGAATGGTGTCTGAGTTTCCGACCGTCCACCCGGTGTTCGCATCGATAAATACAACCGATTGCAGGTCCCAGTCATACCCGCTTGATTGCGGATTCCAGGATATTCCCGCGTTCGTGGTGTGGAGGATTGTACCCAGGGCACCAACTGCCCAACCCTGATTGTCATCGGTGAAGCAAACCGAGTGCAGGTTCTGAGTGGTTCCGCTGGATTGTCCGGCCCATGTTGTCCCTCCACTCGTGGTGTGAAGAATGGTGCCGGCATCTCCGACGGTCCATCCGGAACTGGAGGTCATGAAGGTTACCGAGTAGAGGTTCTCATCCGACCCGCTTGTCTGTGGGGTCCAGGTCTCACCTCCATCCAGCGTGTGAAGAATCGTTCCGGCGTTTCCGGTAATCCACCCCGTGCTTGAGCTGGTGAATGCGACTGACCGCAGGCTGAACGTGGTACCGCTTGACTGGGCGGTCCAGGTGCTGCCGTCTGTCGTGTGCAATATTGTGCCGAAATTTCCGACTGTCCACCCGGTGTCAGCATCAATGAAAACGAAACTCCGGAGGGTATTTCCCTGGGGCAGCGGATTTTGCCAGCTCCAACCCTGGCTCAAAGCGGGGTTCAATCCGGCGAAAACAAGCAAGGGAAGTAGCCATAGCCACCTGGAAAGTCTTAACCTTGCGCTATGGAGGGGCCTCTGAAGGACGGGCAAAGTCATGCGAAAAAGGATTCTCTTTCAGAACAGTTAACGGGGAGATCAGGATCTCTTCCGGGGACGGGCCCGATATTTTCCCTCAATGAACCGGGTCCTGACAACAACAACTTGGGGGGGAGGCCGCACGACAACGTGTTAAATCAGCAAAAGATTGAGCAGTAAGTCAAACCCCTGGGGGAACGGATTGCTGCACGTCACAGACCAACGACCGTGAGTGTGAACGCTGATACCGCATAGGCTAGTGACTTTACCACAAAGACACGAAGGCACAAAGGATAGGAGAAAAATCCTGACCTGTCCGAAAAACCGGGGCAAGATCGATACCTATTTTCTTCCCCTTTTGTCCTCCCCAGAAGGGATCCTCCCCCAAAGGGGTCCTTTGGACGAAGGAGTCCTTCGGACCTTCGGGACACTCTCCCGCCCGTCCGCATTCGTGTCTTCGTGCCTTCGTGGTGAGTTGTTTTTGGCTTGATTCTTTTTCGTTTCTCCCTCACATTGTTCTTATAATAGAAAGGGATAAAATGCGATGTTGACTTTTCAGATTGCATTCATTGTCGGCCTCCTGTACCTGCCTCTCTCCGACCAGCCGTCCGGTGAAGCCTGGAATGGCAGGAAGGCGCCTGAGTTGGCATCGGGTGAGTGGATAGGGTCCGAACCGGTGAAATTGAGCGAATTGCATGGAAAGGTTGTACTGATTGAGTTCTGGACCTATGGTTGCTACAATTGCCGCAATACACTTCCGTATCTGAAGGCCTGGCACGAGTCATTTCCTCCGGACCTGTTTCGCATCATCGGAGTTCATACGCCTGAGTTTCCCCGGGAACAGGAAATCGCCAATGTTCGCAGGCAGGTGAAGGACCTTGGGATCGGGTATGCGGTTGTGACCGACAACAATTTTGAAACGTGGCGCTCCTACAACCAGAGATACTGGCCGGTGATGTACCTGCTGGACAAACGCGGAATCATCCGCAACGTTCAGATCGGGGAGGGTGGGTATGAAGAGATGGAGAGGATGATAGAGTCGTTGATTGAAACGGCCGGAGAGTAGCTGCACTTTCCTCGCGAATTGACCAACCCTCCAGCAGTATGAATGCAAATGTCGATGTGGTTGTGGTTGGTGCGGGCGCGGCCGGCCTCATGTGTGCCATCGAGGCAGGGAAGCGCGGGAGGCGCGTTCTTCTCATTGAGGGGAATCATGAAATAGGAGAGAAAATCCGCATCTCAGGGGGAGGACGATGTAACTTTACGAACAGTGGCACCGCACCCGCTCATTACCTTTGTGCAAATCCACACTTCTGTATATCAGCTCTTGCGCGTTTCACGCCGGATGATTTCGTGGCCATCGTTGAACGGCACGGGATCACCTTCCACGAAAAAAAGCTTGGACAGTTGTTCTGCGACGATAGTTCCCGTCGGATCATCGATGCATTGAAACAGGAGTGCAACGATGCGGGGGTGGAGATCCTTACCGGTTGCCCACTCACACGGGTGGTCAAGGCTGATGACTTCACTGTCGTCACCAAAAAAGGGGAAATCCATGCGGAATCTCTGGTGATTGCCACGGGGGGACTCTCAATTCCAAAACTCGGTGCGACAGACATCGGTTACAGGATTGCTGATCAATTCGGCATAAGGAATACAGCCACAAAACCTGGTCTTGTGCCATTTGTCTTTTCCGGGGAAGACCTCAGTTTCTGCAGCGACCTCAGTGGCGTGTCGGTCGATTCTTTAGTCGAGTGCAATGGACAAGGTTTCAGAGAGAATA
>DAIPLH010000097.1:0-2061 GCA_036769325.1 Bacteroidota bacterium | reverse complement strand
ATTCTTTTCACTCACCGCGGTCTGAGCGGTCCCGCGATTCTCCAGATTTCCTCCTATTGGAATTCCGGGGATAATATTACCATCAATCTTTCTCCTGATGTTGATGTCGATTCGCTCCTTCGGGAAAGTCAGCAGTCGGATCTTGATATTGCAACTGTGCTTTCAACGATCCTTCCGAGACGATTTGCACAGAAGTGGTGTGCCCGCTACGCAAACCAGGACCCGTTGCATCGTCAGTCGCTCGCTAGTCTGGCTGCAATCGCGAATCACTTTCACAGCTGGCAGCTTGTTCCTGACGGAACAGAAGGATATGGGAAGGCAGAGGTGACATGCGGCGGTGTTGACACGGATGAGCTGTCTTCAAAGACCATGGAGAGCAGGAAAGTTCCTGGTCTCTTTTTTATTGGCGAAGTTGTGGACGTTACAGGACATCTCGGAGGCCATAATTTCCAATGGGCCTGGGCCTCAGGATTTGTTGCAGGTCAATATGCATAACCACAAGTAAATCTTCTCTACAGTCTAGTCCTCGTTTCTGCTCCCTCCTCATTCTCACCCCAAAAAAATGGGTTTCCAGTATAGCAAATGGACCAAAATGACGCTGTGCGCCGGATCACGAATATCGGGCATTCAACGTAAAAATTCATATTAGGTATATTGCATCTTTCGGGTAAAACACTCATCTTGGTCAAAGCGTAATCTATCCCATTTCATCGGCCCTATCGGGGTTGTCTTCTCGGGAACTATGAGAAGAACCGGTAGAATGATCCATCGAGGGGGGTCGAAGAAGATTGTCATTCCACCACATCAGCCACGAAAGGAGTGGACGATGAAGCTTTTTGTTCTTCTTTCCTTGTCCTTGCTTGTTTTCCTTCCTACTACAGCAAGTTCACAGCTCCCGGTTGTTCCCGGTGCCCAGGGTTGGGGTGTTGAGACGCCCGCAGGTCGTGGGGGTACTATCTACCGTGTTACAAATCTCAGCTCTTCTGGGACAGGTTCACTAAAAACTGCACTATCAGCAAGTGGTCCACGCACCATCATCTTTGAAGTTTCCGGAACGATTGTGCTCACCAACTGGCTGTTCATCGACAATCCCTTTGTGACAGTTGCAGGCCAGACAGCCCCTTCTCCGGGAATCACCATTCGTGGTGGTGGTATCAGGGTCCGAACGCACGATGTGCTCATCCAGCACCTTCGTGTCAGGGTCGGTGATGGGAATGGTCCCGCGGCGTTGGAGAGAGATGGGATCGAGATTCTCGCGAACGAACAAAATTGCTACAATATTCTGATCGACCATTGTTCGTTCAGCTGGGCCATTGACGAAAACATGTCCATCTATAGTCCCAACTCACAATACACGAATCACGACATTACATTCCGCTACTGTATCAGCAGTGAAGGCCTTTTCAATTCAATACATCCGGAAGGTGCTCACTCAATGGGAGTATTAGTTGGAGGGAACTCAGGCGGAAGGCACGACAACATTTCTTTCGTCCTGAACCTGATGGCACACAACAACCAGCGAAACCCGATGTCGCAATCCCGATCGTTTGTGAACGTGAACAGCGTTGCCTATGACTGGGGTGAGTATGCCGTGACTCTCATGAGTGAGGGGGCGACGAACAAGTCTGCGGATGTCGGCAATATCTATATTGCAGGACCCAGCTCTTCAAACGACCCTCCGATTACGCTTTCGAGATATCTTATCCCCGGCTCGCAAGTGTACATTGACGACGATACTGCTGAGGGTTTCGACGAGATTTATTCCAACTACACAAACTTTAATCCCATCGTTACCACTCCGCCATTCTGGCCGGGTGACCTTGTTGCCCAGCCGTCCACAACGACCAGATTAAATGTTCTCGCAAATGCCGGAGCCAGGCCGACGGACAGGGACGCAGTTGATGTCCGGGTCGTCAACGATGTACTTGCAGGGACGGGATCGCTTATTGATAGCCAGAACGACGTCGGTGGTTGGCCCGTTCTCCAGCAGACCACACGTGCACTGACCACGCCGACAAACCCGAACAGCTGGGCGAACGCGAGCAAAGCGAAAATCACGAG
>DAIPLH010000096.1:0-8808 GCA_036769325.1 Bacteroidota bacterium | reverse complement strand
GGGAAGCTGATCTTCAGCGGTTCACCGAATATCCCGCTGATGTTCGGTACTCCATCGAACACTACGTGGCCCGACTTTGCAGATGAGGTCTTTCATGTGCTGACGGAAGCATCGATGCCGCCTGTGCCTTTTACCGCGAATGCAGCCTACGATTGCATCGGATCCAAAGGCAACCTCGGCTATCCGGATACCCGGGTCGACTCTACAAAATTGCCGGCGAGTGCTGCAGGGGCGTTGAAGGATATCTCCATCAATTTTCCAAGAGGGTTCGGACAGACTATCTGTGAATTTGATTCGAAAGTCGATAGCGCTGACTTCGAGAACCAACCGATTGGCGTCCGGTACCTTGCTCCGCCGCCAATCGGTCCGGGCAGCAAGACATACTCGATCGTTTACTTTGGCCATCCATTGTATTATCTGATGAAGAGCGACGTCATCGCGGTGCTGAGGAAGGCATTCACAGACATCGAAGAATAACCTCTTGCTGAGGAAGCTCATGCGATTATTGATTCCACTGTTCACCATTCTCCTTCTGATTTCATTCGGAACACCGGATGCGTTCGGCGCATCGGGACATCTGAAGGGAAAAGTCACGGACATCACAACCGGTGAAGCTCTCCCGCTCGTGAACATCCTCATCGTCGGAAGCGGCAGGGGAGGTGTGACGAACGATCAGGGAGAGTACTTCATCAAGGATGTTTCCGCCGGGACGTTCACCCTCAGAGTGTCTTTGCTCGGATACCAGACGATCGAATCAAAGGGAGCGGAAATTCTCGCAGGCGAAACGACTGTTCTGAATTTCAAGCTGGCCAGCACCGACATCGAAATGGAAGGTGTCACGGTCATGGGTAAAGCTCCGCTCGTGGACGTTAACAAATCTGCCGGCGATCAGACCTTCAACCGGGACAAGATCGAACAGATTCCGAACGTGAAGACTGTTGAAGACGTCCTCGGCCTCCAGGCCGGCATCACCAAGTTTGGCGGACAGTTCTTCCTTCGCGGTGGCAGGGCAAATGAAACTCAGATCCTGATCGACGGTGTGCCGGTCAATGACGTCAGCGGGAACTCTGGTGCTGCAGGCACCAGTACAGCCAACGAACAGCTTGCCCAGCTTTATTCAGGAAACTCCACAAGCGGCGTGGGTGGAGCTCTCGGTGTGGCGACCAATGCGATTCAATCAGTGACCGTCTCCAGCAGCGGGCTCGACCCGGAATACGGGAATGCACAGTCGGGTGTTGTGAGCATTCAGACAAAAAGCGGCGGGGATCGGTATTCCGCCTCAATGGATTACCGCACTGATGCAATCACTAGCCAGACCTTTGAAGAGCGCTACTATGCCGTCGACTTTGGCGGACCGGAACCGATCACGAGTTATCTGCTTCCGTCCCTCGGCGTCGAGATTCCCGGACATATGTCCTTCTTTATTAATGGAACGTTTGACCAATCCGACGGGCCCTATAGTTTCAATACGTCACAGTTCTACAACCCGCTGGAAAGAAAAGTCACGATTTTTGGGACAAGCACCGGATTTACCTATAACGACAGGCAATCCAACAACTTTACGTTCAATACGAAGCTCTCCTACCAGCCCGGTGATAACGACAATCTTGCCGTTAGTTACCGCGCGAATGCGAAGAGCCAGAACCCGCTCTACGGACGGTATGGATGGAGGGATTATTCCGACTCCCTGAGCTCGGACATCAGCGAGATCTCGCAGGCCGTGTTCACATGGACCCACGTGTTTGGGACAAACTCGCTCCTCAGAGGACATTACAGTCGCCTCGAAACCGACAGAAACTCCAGCGTTGGTGGCCTGGCGCCCAGCCAGTATTCTCCGTCGGCAACAAGTTCTGCCAATGACCTGAACAATGACGGGTTTATCGATTTAGGAAGCGGACAAGCCTGGAGCGCGGCGACGACAGTTGAGCACAATTTCAAAGTGCACTTCGAATCACAGGTTCACCCTCTGCACATGCTGCGCATGGGAGTTGACTATTACTCCCAGGAATTTCAATCGACGGCGATTTCATTTCCGAATGCCCCGTTCTTTCAGCGGGACACATCGACGCGCGGTTTGTATCCCGGCTATGGCCAGGCACGCTGGGTTTCAAGTAACCTGCCGAGCCGCGGTGCAGTCTACGTTCAGGACCGGATTGATCTCACAGGGATCGGAATCCACCTTGGACTCCGCTACGATTTCTTCTATCTCGGCAAACAGGTCTTCGATCCGGCCTTCATCGATCGCTGGACTTCGGTCACCGAACAGGAGCCAGGATGGCTCGAAAACGAATCATACGGGTCACAGCTCGTCAGGGGAAATGTCAGCCCCCGGCTTGCGATCAATTATCCGATCTCCTCAAGGGCACATTTCTACTTCAACTACGGACATTTCCTCCAGTATCCGGACCTGGATCAATTCTTCCATGATGCGACGTCAACAACGCTGACCGGGAACTACGTCGGCAACCCGGCACTCAAGCCGCAAAGGACCGTCCAATACGAAGCTGCTTATGAACAGCTCGTGTTTGAAGACCTCCGTTTTGATATCCGCGGTTTCTACAAAGACATCTTCGACTATGCATCATTCCGACGGCTGCCGGTTTCTCCTGCAATTGACATGTATGTCAACCTGGACTATGCCAGCGCCCGCGGGTTCGAATTGATCCTGAACAAGGCGCTCTCTCATCGCTACACCGGAAGTGTCTCATATACCTTCCAGGTTGCCAAAGGACGCTCGTCAGATCCGTTTGCAGTCCAGGCAAGCCCGCAGTTGTACGGACTCCCGAGGGAAGTCCGGCTCGATTGGGATCAAACTCACTCTGTTAACGTGTTCATGGGTTACAGAGTCAGCCCACAGGAAGAATTCGACGTTCTTGGCCTGAACATCAACAACTGGGGTGTCTCAGCCACCTGGATTTACGGAAGTGGATTTCCCTATACTCCTTACAATCTCGGGAGAGACATTGACGACCTCTACCTGAAAAACACGGGCAGCGGTCCGCACACGTCAGAGGTCAATCTCTCGGTCGACAAAGGTTTCATCTTTGCCGAGAGTTTGAATTTCGTGGTAACCTTTGCTGTTCAGAATCTGCTCAATCGTAGGAACGTGGACCTGAACGCCGGTGGATTCAACAATGTCACTGGAGGGGTGAGGGAGTATGGTGACTACAATCCCATCGATCCGAAAGATATTTATGCCTGGGGCCCCGATGGACGGACCTTTGATTCTTCCGTTCCGCCGTACGCACTTGGATCTCCCAGACAGATCACGCTTGGTGTGAAACTAAACTGGAATTGATGATGAAGAAGGCCTCACTCATGAAGCGTTTGTCCTGGCTGTTCGTTCTCTGTATTCCCGCCGCACACATCCTGGCAAATCCACCTGTGGATGCGAAGAAGGAAGGGTTTTCAATGAAGATGTGGATGGATAACAGGGGCACATTTGGAAAATACGCATACCTTGATGCAGGTGGGGTTGACGATAGTCTCGGACTTGAGTATCCGGTTGGAACGAACATAGAGCATATTTACGGTGGTGGGATTTGGGTGGGTGGATTCCTTGACACGTCCGCCTCAGGAAACAGCACACCTCTGAAGCTTGTGACGACAGCCTATGAAGGATGGGCGGGCCCTCTTGTTGAGACCTTTCCGGATGATGCGGCGGCGGACACAGTGTGGGTTACATCAAGGGCTGATTCTGTAGCGCCACCGGGCTGGGATGACTATTGGGGTGGAGTGGTTCCGTTCAATCCCATATCCGACAAAGATTTCTACATGAAGTACAGTGATTTTGGCAGATCGGTGGCCCAGCACACACCGTTGAACCTAAGGTTCTATCAGAGTTCATACGCGTGGAACGATCCGTACGCGGACGCAATCATCGTTATCGAGTACCTGATTGTTAATGAAGGAACCAAGCCGGTTACGGATGCATACGTCGGTTGGTTTTTTGAGGCGGATGTCGGCCCGATCAACATTACGAATTACCATACGCGGAATTTCACCGCGTATATCCCTGGCTCCTTTACGGCATACATCCATAACCCTGTTGATCTCGGTGCAACACCTGTGGGTGCCACGCTCCTCTGGCCGCAGGACACGACACTGCAGTACTCGTTTTCCTGGTATCCCGGGCCACAGAGTCCCACACCTGACGGTGTTCGCTACGATCTGATGAGTTCTGGTAACATTCAACCGGATGAGTTCCCGGCGCTTTCTGACACAAGATTTCTCTTTTCCTTTGGTCCTTTCAACATTGAGCCGATCACCACGCCTGGAACAGAGCCGTTAAGGATTGCCATTGCGGTGGTTTCGGGGTATGACCGGCGGATTGACCACAGAATTGTTTTACAGAACAATGCGGCCCGAGCCAAAGACATTTACCTGAATCGAGGCATCCGGCTCCCGCCAACACCACCGTCTCCACCGTTGAGAGTGTCGGTTGGCTTTAGAAGTGTAAACCTCGATTGGGCGTGGAGATTAGGAGATGATTCGGTGTACACCGGGCATGACGATCCGCGGATCTATGGCCGTCCCAACCCGGAGGCAAACTGGGATACAACAAACCAGGTTGCGCGTCGCTACCCCTCAAGATATGAGGCCCCTCATCCTATTGGTCATGATCCGAATATTGATACCACGAGGGGGGGAAGGAATTTCTCCGCTTACAGGGTGTGGCGAAGCGAGAACCCGTCATATCCCGAAGCGAGCTTCACGCTTCTCGCTCAGTACGATGTGCCTGATGACTCCTTTGAATACAACCTGGGACTCAATTATTCCTTCACGGATTCGAACCTGGTGCGTGGAAAAACCTACGTGTACTCTGTGACGTCCATTTCGATTCCGAGTCTTGCATATCAGACCGTTCCGGCTCCGCCACCAGACAGCGGGAACATCATTGTTGAGGTCCCGGTAGAGCCGCTCCGTTCGGGTGTCCTTGTCAATGCGACAAAGATCGACCTGCCGTTCTCGGTTGCAAAGGAGGTCGACCAGGTTGCTGTTGTCCCGAACCCGTATAGAACGGACCGGGATTACACGCTGGAGAGCGGTGGCTATGAAGGCCTGTTCAGTGCGTGGGACGAAACGAAACGACTTGTAAAGTTCATCAATCTGCCGGAAGTTTGTACCATCAGGATTTTCTCGTTGTCGGGAGACCTTGTGAGAACAGTTCAGCACGATGGCCGGAGTGCGAGCGGGATTTCGCGCGGTGATGTGAATGTTCCACTGGTGAGTGAAAGCAACCGCGCACTTGCCAGCGGCATCTACGTGTTCACCGTCGACTCTAATCTTGGCATACAGACTGGCAAGTTTGTGATTATTCGATAGACCGAAAGAAAATGAAAACCGATGAGTCGCCCGATTTTTCCCTATTCAATAGAACAATCCTCTTGGCGTCATGGCGTCTTGGCGGTTTATTTTTCCTAAAACTAACCTATCAAAGTTGCTTACTATGAGAACAAAGACTCAAGTACTCCTGATCGGAAGTCTGATCATGCTCCTGATCGGAGTGTCCGCTGCCAGTGCGGGAAACAGATCCGGGATTGTTACAGCCCAGTTTCTGAAGCTGCCAACCAGCGCCCGCGCAACGGCGATCGGGAATGCCCAGGTTGCGCTGGCGGAGGGGGCTGTCTCTCTTGCCTACAATCCAGCCGGCGTCCTCTCTGTGTCCGATGTCTCCTTTGGTGGAACCTACAACCAGTGGTACGCCGACATCACGCACTCCTTCATGGCGGCAGCCATGAATTTCGGTGAGTGGGGGAGTATCGGTGTCGGAATGATGGTCCTGACGACTGACGATATGATCGTCAGAACCCCTGCGTTTCCGGAAGGGAACGGAGAGCTTTTCAAGGCTAGCGACTACGCCTTTTCCGTTGGCTACGCTCTGCAGGTCAGCGAAGAATTCGGCATCGGTATCGGCGGAAAATACATCAAGTCGTTCCTGTACAACAGCGAAATCAAGGCGAACTCGTTCGCATTCGATATCGGGTCATTGTACGACATGCCATTGCTGCGGACCCGGCTCGGGATTTCGGTCAACAATCTCGGGAAGGACATGACGTATATCAACGAACAATACTCGCTTCCGACGGCCCTGAGATTCGGCGCGAGAACGACGGTCTTTGACGAGGAAAACCACCTGCTCTATGCTGTCCTCCAGGTTGCAAGGCCGAACGATGCCGACGAGCAGTACAACATTGGTGCGGAGTATGTCTTCTCAAGCTTGATTGCCCTGCGGGGAGGCTACAAGTTCAAGTACGACACAGAGGATTGGAGCGGCGGGCTCGGGTTGAGTCTTGCTTCGCTCGGGATCGCCGGGAATCTTGATTATGCTTACACCCATTATCAGTTCCTCCCGGGAACACACATGTTCACGGCCGAGATTGGATTCTGATGAACTTCATACGGAGAAACAATACAAGCATGAATCGGTTACAGTCAATCCTGGCAGGCGCCGGGATCATCCTCCTTCTCGTCGCCGTCAACGGATGCCAGCTTGAAACCGTTGTTCCGCCGCCACCGCCCATGAATTCTGCAACCACCCTCATCATCAACGAAGTGTTTACGCTTCCGCCCACGGATCCGGTCCCATATTCCTGGATCGAATTGTACAATCCTACGCCGGACACAGTCAACTTGTTGGGGTGGACGCTTTCCTATAACACCGCCAGATTGATTTCAGAGATCACACTCCAGCTCGACACCCTGGGGAATTTTATTGGCACGCCGATTTTCCTTCAGTATGTCGATAGCGTGGGCATTTTCGATGTTCCGTTTGCCGAAGGGGTCATCGATATTCCGGGAGTCGAGGAGGACACAATCAAGCTTCCGCCGGGAGGACTTTTCACCTTGGTGAATGATGAAGACCGGATGCTGGACCACATCCAATGGGGTCCGGGAGACGAACGTTTCCGGAGTGAGAGGGGTGTTATTCAGGGACCGCTCGTGTCATTTACGGTGGTCGATTCAACGGACACGCTCATCACATACCTTGCGGTGACCCTGTCCTATGCATTTTATCTTCAACCGACCGAACAGATTCTGCTCAAGGATCCAGACGGGAACGTGGTGGACGTTGTTCGGTACGGAAACTACGAATACAGCGGACCATCAACCAACGATCCGTATCCGGCAAATACGTCGCTCGGACTTCTGCCCCGGTTTCAATCCATCCAGCGGTACGCGAATGGATACCACACCGGGAACTCGGCGAACGATTTTTATGTCAGTTCGTCGCAGATCGTTCCCACACCTCAGTGGTATAGCCAGCTTCACAAGTAGCGAGATTTATCTCGCTGAACTGGCTGGTTGATGGCAAGGCCTCTACATGAGCGTCGATCTACGCGTAGGGCGAGATTTATCTCGCTGAACTGGCTGGTGGTGGCAAGGTTATCGACATAAATGTCGATCTACACCTGAAATCCGAAATCCGTAATCTGAGAAATGTCGACCCACAGTGTAGGGCGAGATTTATCTCGCTAACCTGGCTGGTGATGGCTCTGCTATCGACATGAATGTCGATCTACATCTGTAATCCGTAATCTGTAATCTGCATTCTATCGCTGCCATCATTCATGCCCTGCCCCAGCACCCTTCCTGAGCACCTCGGTTTCATCTCCCGTCAGATCGAGCACCGTTGACGGCTCCGACACCAGAACCCCTCCATCGATTATCAGCTCCACCTGGTTGCCAATCCGCTCCTGAATAACCGCCGGGTCGTTCAGGACTTCTCCGCTCTCCATTTCTGTAACACTTGTGCTGAGGATTGGGTGACCGAGTTCCTTCACGATTGCCTGGGTAATTCTATGGTCCGGGACGCGAATACCCACGGTTCTTCTTTTCGAAACGAGGATCTTTGGCAGCTGCTTCATCCGCGCTGCAGGGAGGATGAAAGTGTATGGCCCCGGGACAAGATGCTTCATCGTACGGAATGCACGGTTGCTAACGTGCGCATACTCGCTGATGTGCTTGAGGTCAGAGCACACAAAGCTGAACGGCTTGTCTTTTCGTGCGCGCTTGATCTGATACACCCGCTCGATGGCTTCCTTATCCTCAATGCTACAGCCGATGCCGTAGACCGTATCAGTGGGGTAGACGATCACCCCACCGGATCTCAGCGTTTCTACAACTCTGCGAATGTGCCTCGGTTCCGGGTTAAGAGGGTGGATGGGGAGGAGCATGGCGAGGGAGGGCGATCAGATGTGAGATGTTGGATGTGGGATGTGAGATGTGAGAAGGTGGAGGATAGATGATAGAAGGCAGAAGTCAGAGGCAAGAAGCAAGAGGCAAGAAATCGAAAAGTCGGAAAAACCGGAAGCCAGAAATCAGATGTCAGAGGCCAGATGTCTTCTTCGTGTACTCTGTGTTATCGAACCATCACGTTCTCTGTGTCCTCCGTGGTTAAAGAACCTGAACAACCAATCTTCCTACCTCAGCCCTCCATTTTAGTCATTTTACTTTCGATGATTCGAATTTCCTTCGGATTTCGGGTTTGGACCTTCGTGCTTGCTTCACCTCACTTCAAAAGGATCATCTTTTTAGTCTCTACCCTTCCTTCTGCCTGCAACGTATACAGATACACTCCACTCGGAGCATCCGTGGCGTTCCATTCACGGGTATAGATGCCGGGTGCAAGCTTCTCGTTGACGAGTGCTGCGATCTCCTGACCGAGCATGTCGTAGACGCGAAGCGAGACGTGCGTGTTGCTTGCGACCTGGAAGGTTATCTCAGTCTTTGGATTAAACGGATTGGGGAAGTTCTGGGCGAGGGAGAATTTTCCCGGGACAGGTTCCTCGATTGGCGACGATGAGA
>DAIPLH010000461.1:0-2470 GCA_036769325.1 Bacteroidota bacterium | reverse complement strand
TCCTGGGCCTCGGTGTGCCGGAGTTTGGCGACCTCGACAGCATGGTCGAGCGACGAAGGATCAGGGCACTGGTCCCGTACACGCATCTCTATTATTACATCGATGGCAAGGAACGAAAAGGCGTTGCCTTAGAAGTCCTGAACCTCTTTGAGCAATCCCTCAACAAAGAACTGCGGTTGAAGCCTCACATGGTGCAGATCATCTTCATCCCCGTCAATCGACAGCAGGTTATTCCTCTTTTGCGTGATGGCTATGGCGACCTCGCCTATGCCGGCATGACGATCCTTGAGGAACGAAAGGAATTGGTTGATTTCTCCATGCCGACGATTACCGGGCTGAAGGAGATCGTCGTGGGCGGACCTGCATCGCCGAAGCTCAACACCCTTGCCGACCTTTCCGGGAAGGAACTCTATGTCCACGCGGGAAGCAGTTACGAATCTGCTGCCCGTAAGCTGAGTGATTCGCTCGCAGCAATGGGACGGCCTCCCGTCATCATCAAACATGTCGACCCTTACTTAGAAACAGAAGACATGCTGGACATGGCCAATGCCGGAGTCATTCCGTTCACAGCAGTCGTCGAGGATATGGCGCGGTTGTGGTCGAGCGTCATGGATAGCCTGGTTCTGTATGACCAGATTCCCTTAGCGACCGACGTTTCCTACGGCTGGGTTTTCCGGAAGGACTCCCCGAAATTGAAACGTGCCGCAGACAGGTTCATCGCGAAGAATGCCAAGGGGACCCTGATGGGCAATATGATGTACAAGAAGTATGTCACGAACGAGAAGCTCCTCCCCGGCATGCACAGCAAGAAAACCGTCGCGCAGGTGAAGGCTCTTCATGCAACCTTTCAAAAGTATTCTGAGAGGTACGAACTCGACTGGCTTATGGAGGTTGCCCAGGGATATCAGGAGTCGAAGCTCAACCAGAAGCTGAAGAGTCATGCAGGCGCCGTTGGCATCATGCAGGTCAAACCCTCAACGGCAGCCGGCAACCCCATCAACATCCGGAATATCAACACCATCGATAATAACGTGCATGCCGGTGTCAAGTATATGCGTTACCTCATCGACAATTGGTTCAATGAACCGGGGATTGATACACTGAACGGTCACCTTCTTGCGCTGGCTACAACGCCGGCCCGGGACGGGTAGCCCAATTGCGCAGGATGGCGAAAGCAAAAGGACTGGATTCGAACAGGTGGTTTGATAATGTTGAGATCATCGCTGCGCGGGAGATTGGCCGGGAAACCGTCCAGTATGTAAGCAACATTTATAAGTTCTATGCGTCGTACCGCGCGCTCGATTATTACAGGTTGCAGCGTGGGAAGAAGCCGATACGGTAGGCGGTGGATTTTGAACCGCCCCCAAAGGGGTCCCTTTGGGACAAGGCGCCAAGAACGCTAAGGAAGATAAGAATGTGTGGAACACAGATTACGCAGAAGGAGATAGATTGACACAGATTGTGGAGGAACCCTGTCGACGAACCGTCGGATGTTCCATGTTGGACGTTGGTTGTTCGATGTTCACGTGGCGCCCTTGTGAACATCCAACAGCGAACATTCAACGCCCAGTTTTTGAACCGCCATGGCGCCAAGGAAGAAGATATGAATGAGGGACACAGATTAGACAGAAATGGTCGGATTGACGCAGATTGGAAAGAATATCGATCACCCTACCTCACCCCAGCTATGATTGAACGACTCCCCTCTCCTACTAGGAGAGGGGGAAAGAATCAAGAAGGCCGGGGTGAGGTAGTTTCTTGACACCAACCCCACTTCTCAAATCCCCGCCCCCGCCGGACCTCGTGGAACAATGACGTCGGGCCGGCGAACGACCGAAGACCGAGTTCAATGGAGTTCGGTCGCCCGCCCGCCATCACCAAACAATGTCGGTCAGGCGGGAGCGGGGCAAATCGCTCTTCATGCAATCGCTAATCACTCAGAGCAATTATCTGGATGGAATGACCTTATCTTCGTATCATGACGGAACATGATCTGACAACTACGTCGACACCCCCGAACTATCCTTTCCCGGAGGAACCCTCAATGAACCTCTCACTCACGTGGCTCTTTTTCATCTCCTTCATCTCCTTCATCAGCTTCATCAGCTGCGGCGACTGCGGTCCATGTCCGCTTGGTAGTCAGGTAGTAGTCACATCACCGGACAACACCCCGCCTGATTTTGTCACAGTCTTCGGCACCTTTGCCGACGAGACCCAGCCCGAGGTTTCTGTAACACAATCCTCGCAGGGAGCCGAGGTACATGTGCTGGGGGATGACATCATTACCTTTGTCGCCTCGGGTGGCGACCCACAGGGCGCGAGGGAAGTCCGGCTCTGGGTCGAGGAAACGCATTGGGATGAATCCGGAGCAGGGAGCGTGCAGATCGGACCGGGCCTGCTTGCGGAACCGGCGGCCAGCCAGGAGATCGCTGCAAGCCCGGGCGACAACGTCTGCACTCCGATTCGGTTG
>DAIPLH010000095.1:4280-8811 GCA_036769325.1 Bacteroidota bacterium | reverse complement strand
GTGGTGATTGTCACGAGCGACGTATCCTCGACACCCTTTGTCGTGTGGCCAAAATTGGTGGCCTTGATGCGCGTTGGTTTGGGAAATCCCATCACCCAGAAAGCCATGTCGACAAGTGCGATGCCCAGATCGAGGAGAACTCCCCCGCCGGACTTCTCTTTTTGAGTCTGCCAGCCCGCGTCGGCGTTGCGTTTTCTGAGCCAGGCGATCTTGGTGTAAAAGATGTCACCGAGTTCTTTCCCTTCAATAAAACTCTTAAGGATCATGGTATCCGGACGAAAGCGCTGGTTCATGCCGACCATCAGTTTGCGCTTTGTTCGTTTCACCGCCTCGGCGATCTCTACTGCATCCTTGTACGTAGGGGCAATCGGTTTCTCGAGGAGGACATCCTTCCCTGCCCGCAACGACTTCAATGCCCCGTCCTTATGCGCGTTGGTCGGTGTGCAAATGATCACGGCGTCAACATCAGAGGCGAGGAGATCGTCCAGCTCCGTGTAGTAACGCTTGATGCCATATTTCTCGGAGACAAGCCGGGCACGGTCTCTCGCCGTGTCGCACACCGCAACTACCTCTGCATCGTTCATTTTGGACAGGATTGGCAGGTGCACAACCTGGGCCACCCATCCAAGACCGACAACTCCGATGCGAACTTTTTCCATCGTGGGTTCCGTCAGACCGGGAGGGCTCTGACTCTTTTCTCCTCAACCGTGCGGGTTCCTGAGAGAGCGGCCCTGACGAAACCTGCAATTCCATTCGGATCCAGGGACAGTTCTCTGTAGAGTTCATCCGGGGTTCCATGGTCGACAAACCTGTCCGGAATTCCATGCCGGAACACCCGTGGCCGAAGGAGTTTGTGAGCAGCGAAATATTCGCTCACCGCACTTCCAAACCCACCGTGAATCACATTGTCCTCAATCGTTATCAGGGTCCTGAACCTTGCTCCAAGTGAGTCGAGGAGTTCCTCATCCAACGGCTTGACGAATCTCATATTGACAACCTCCGCGCTGATCCCCTCCTTTTCAAGCTCTGTTGCAGCCCTGAGAGCATTGTGAAGAATCGGCCCCACCGTCAATAAGGCTACCTCGCTCCCATCTCTCACGATTTCCCCTTTCCCAAGCGGGAGAGAGACGAAGCCTTCACTCAATGGAACCCCGACGCCGTTCCCCCGGGGATAACGGATTGCGATGGGTCCTTTTTCATACTTGAGAGCGGTGAAGAGCATGTTCCGCAATTCATTCTCGTCGGCTGGTGACATGATCACCATTCCAGGAATTAACCTCAGATAGGTAAGGTCAAAGACTCCGTGGTGGGTAGGGCCATCAGCCCCAACAAGTCCCGCACGATCCAGTACAAATGTCACATGGAGATGCTGGAGCGCGACATCATGGATAATCTGATCAAAAGCTCTTTGCAGAAAGGTCGAATAGATTGCGACGACAGGTTTGCAACCTTGAGTTGCCAGCCCCGCCGCGAAGGTGACCCCGTGCTGTTCGGCGATTCCAACGTCATAAAAGCGGTCAGGGAGTTCCTTTTGGAGGTGATCGAGCCCGGTGCCATCCGGCATTGCCGCGGTGATCCCGACAACACGGTCATCCTTCTTTGCCAGCTCCACGAGAGCTTTGCCAAAGACCGTCGTGTATGCAGGGGGGCCCTGGGCCTTTTTCGCCGTTGCAATTCCTGTCACCTTGTCGAATGGCGTGACTCCGTGCAGTCGTTGGATGTGGTCTTCAGCCGGTTTGTAGCCTTTTCCCTTCTGTGTGATGACGTGAACCAGAATCGGGCCCGGGTAGTTCTTCACATCACGGAGCAAGTGCACCAATTTTGTGACGTTGTGGCCGTTCACCGGACCGAAATACCTGAAACCTAGTGCCTCGAACAGCATCCCTGGAGTGATGATGACCTTTATGCCCTCTTCAACCCGGGCGGCAACTCCCCGAATGCGATCGCCTAACGTATCCAGCTTCTCGGTTAACTGATAGACGTGAGACTTGAATCTGTTATAGGAAGGATTGGAAATCAACCGTGTAAAGTAATCGGAAATTGCCCAGACATTTGGGGCGATGGACATGTTGTTGTCGTTCAGGATGACGATCAGGTTTTTTCTCATCATCCCTGCGTTGTTCATCCCCTCGTAAGCCATACCGCCAGTCATGGCTCCATCGCCAACAATGGAAACAACTTGGTACGTCCCTCCAGTCAGCTCGCGGGCGGCAACCATGCCAAGGGACGCGGATATGGCAGTACTTGCATGTCCGGCCCCGAAGGTATCGTATTCACTCTCGCTTCGTTTGAGAAAGCCGCTCAGTCCGTGATACTGCCTGATTGATGAGAGGAATTCCTTCCTACCCGTAATGATCTTGTGCGGGTAAGCCTGATGACCTACGTCCCACACGAGCTTGTCATCTGGAGTATTGAAGACATAGTGACATGCAACGGCAAGCTCAACCGATCCAAGACCTGCTCCGAAATGGCCGCCAGTCTGGGAAATGACGTCGATAAGATACTCCCTGATATCGTTACAAAGTCCCTTCAGTTCTGGAGTCGACAACTTCCTGAGGTCTGCAGGCACATCGACTTTGTCAAGAACCGGATATCTCTTTTGCGTCATAGTGGTTTCTGTTTTCATTCACGCTCGGTGGATTCGTCGTCAGGGAGTATATTCCGCGGAATCTCCCTCGACAAGGTCTTCAGTTTCTTCTCGGCCTGGCTCAGGATCTCCATACACTTCCTGGAAATGACGACGCCCTCTTCATACATTTTGAGAGATTGCTCGAGTGGAACCTCTCCCTGCTCCAGCAGCTCGACGATCTCTTCCAGACGATGGAGATTCTGCTCAAGGGAGCCTTCGGCATCATGTTTTCGTACCCGTGGCATTCAATGCATCATTCAACGGTTGATCGGACAGTACCATCATGAAAGCGGAGATCCACCGAATCCCCGGGGTCCAATTCAGCGGCCCTCGTGAGAAGCTTTCCACCCTCATACACAAGAACATAACCACGTTTCAAGGTTGCTTCCGGATCCAATGAAAAGACCCGTTTCTGGAGTCCGGACAGCGAGGATTTCAGAAGCGTAACCTGATGGTCGACGGAAAACTGTAATGAACGCTCCAATTCATCAATTCGTTGGAAGGCCTGATTGAGAAGGGTAAGGGGGGAATGAAAAGGATGACTTCGTATGAGGCTCTGGATGATGTCCCGATGTCGTTTCAGCATCGCTGTTGTACTTTCATGCAGATTATACCAATTTTTGCGTAGATTTCCAAGGAGTACTCGCCTGTCGGGCACCACAAGCTCGGCAGCGGCAGACGGGGTTGGCGCCCGCAGATCTGCCACAAAATCGGCAATCGTAAAATCCACCTCATGACCGACTGCGGAGACGATTGGTATTGCCGATGAAAAGATGGCCCTGGCGACACTTTCTTCATTGAATGGCCAGAGGTCCTCCATCGAACCACCACCACGCGCAAGAAGGATAACGTCGACAGGCTCTGTTTCATTGAACAAGCGGATCGCAGATGCGATCTCGGCAGCGGCACCTCCTCCCTGAACTCGCACCGGGCTGAGGATAAGCTGAACGCCGGGGAACCGACGGTTAATGATGGAGATCATGTCTTTCAGGACAGCTCCGGTGGGAGAAGTGACAATCCCGATTGATTCCGGGAACATAGGAATTTGTCTCTTTCGGTCGAGATTGAACAGACCTTCCGCATGCAGTTTTTGTTTCAATCGTTCAAACAACTCTGCAAGCTCCCCTATGCCAGCAGGTTTCATCGTTGTTACTTCAATCTGGTACGATCCCCGGGCCTCATAGAGGGTGAGACGACCGGTAAGTACAACCTTCATTCCATCCAGAGGGTCCATTCGGAGGAGGGCCGCTCTCGAGCGCCAGACAACCCCCGATATCTGAGCGTTGTCGTCCTTCAGCGTGAAGTACGTGTGGCCTGATGAATGCCGATGGACATTGGATAATTCACCGGTTAACGAGACGGAAGAGAACCCCCTTTCAAGCAATGACTTGATTCGTCGGGTCAATTCTGAAACGGTGAGCGGTCTGGTATCTTCGGGCATGTGCTTTCCCTCGGTTCAATGTCGGCTGGCAAGTTCAGGACAAATATACGAAAACAAGAACCTCATTAAACACAGGGAGATACTTTGCGTTCAACGGCTGTTCTCCCTATATTCCCAACCTGAAAAAGGAATGAAATGAAACTTGATGTTCTTGCAATTGGTGCACACCCGGATGACATCGAACTGAGTTGTTCGGGGACTGTCATCAAGCTTGTCAGGAGCGGCAAACGTGTTGGGGTGCTGGACCTGACGGAAGGTGAACTGGGGACCAGGGGTTCCCGTGAGCTAAGGCGAGAGGAAGCAGGTAACGCGGCCTCGGTTCTCGGTGTTGTGGTCAGAGAGAATCTCGGACTTCCTGACGGGAACATTGTTGTGAACAAGGAAAACATCACTCTCCTTATCGCTGCTATCAGACGCTTCAGGCCGGAGCCAAAATCAAGATCCCGGCGAGGTAGCTTCCG
>DAIPLH010000095.1:0-4270 GCA_036769325.1 Bacteroidota bacterium | reverse complement strand
GATCGCCATCCTGACCATGTGCATGCGCACTCCCTTTGCAAAGAAGCCTGGTTTTATTCAGGTCTAACCCGAATTGAGACATCGGAGAATGGTGTCCTGCAAGCAGCCCATAGACCGGCCCGATACTACCAGTATATGCAGTGGCAGGACTTCAATCCCACATTTATCGTGGATGTAACCGATAGCTGGAAACAACGAATGGAGTCGATCCTCGCATTCCGGTCCCAGTTTCATGATCCTGCGAGTCCCGATCCTCCAACAGCACTCAGCTCGCCTGATTTTTTTGACTTCATCGAGACACGGGCGAAATACTATGGAGATCGTATCGGAGTTGGTTTTGGGGAAGCCTTCTACTCCGAAAAAATTCCCGGTGTAGCAGATCTCTATACTCTTTTGTAGGTGAGGTCACCGGGCCTATGTCCAATATCCACCCACTATTAGTCCATTTCCCTCTAGCGTTACTGACCATTGGTTTTTTCTTTGATGTGCTTGGAGCGCTTCTGAAGCGGTCCGAGCTGGAGAGAACCGGCTGGTGGATGATGACTTCTGGTGTTGCAGGTATGGTGGCTGCTGTAGCCACCGGGCTCCTCGCCGGGAGTGGGACGGTTATACCGGCTGATGCTCTTGGAACGCTTGACGACCACGAACAATATGCATTTGTCACTGCATTCTTGTTTGGAAGCGTCTTCTTGTGGAGGGTTGCAGGCAGGACTTCTCTTCCACAAACGATGAAGTGGCTTTTCTGGACTATATATGCGGGAGGAGTGCTATCGGTCTGGCTTGCCGCCTGGCAAGGCGGGATTCTCGTTTACGTCCACGGAGTTTCGGTTTTATCTCCCTAAACCGTTTTCTTGCTGCTGAGCTTAGCCTCCTGCGTCCTTCGCACGATGGTTACAATGAACCCTACGATGATGATGATCACCCCATTCCAGACCAGATTGATATACGGTTTTATGCTCGCTTCAACAACGAGAATCTCCTGATCTGCTTCAGCCGCAACTGAGCTGTCCTGGAGTCGCACAACCCGGATTTCCACTGTTGATTGTGACCGGTCCTCCCGATTTGGCATCATCGAAACCATCTGAATCTCGTACATATCTGCATACCTGGCTGGCTGCTCGGTTACCTCCCCACTCTCGAAGATCCGGGCCGGCGTTACGGTTTCCGAACGACTCCCATCTCTATCGACCTGGATTGCGGCCCCTATTCGAACTTTCCGGCCTTCGAGCATTGCCGCTTTTTCGGTGTCAGGAAAGTCGAAATCGACAAACTTCAACGTGATCGAATCGACTGTTGCTGTCTCCCCTTTTTTGAGCATGAATGTCCTTGGAGAGGCCGCTCCTGCCCCTTCTTCCAGAGAAAGTGGTGCGACATAGAAATCCCGGGTGACGAGGTTCATGATGTCAGGGTTTCTCATCATTCCCTGTGTGAACTGACTTTGGTACATGATGGGAGAAACGGTATCCGTCTTGCCGCCGTACTGCACCTCAACATGGAAGGCAAATTTTTCATGATCGATCGGTGAGTATCCCTTGTAGGTGAGCTGGTAACCCAGGACGTCGGCCTGTTTTCCCTTGTATAAGGAGACAGTCTCCTTGTCGTCGTAGACTGACGACGAGACAAAACCGAGAAACATGATGGCCAACCCGACGTGTGTAATTGCCCCGCCTGCAAACTTCGGATTTCCTTTGACAATTCTTCTTCCGACCTCCAGGTTCGCAAAGAGCGAGAACACTGCACCGAAAACAAAGAGGGCCACCTGCACATCGTCGAGTCCGAAGAAAAGCAGGGCGACGGTGCCGACAAGGGCAAGGACTGCCGGGATAAGCAGGCTCTTGAGGAGTTCTTCCTTCCTTGAGCTGGTCCACCAGAGGAGTCGTCCGATGCCCGAAAGAAGCCCGATGGCAATTCCCAGGGGCAATGTCGTCGACGAGTAGAAGGAAATGTCAACAGCAGTGACTTTTCCCTCGAGAATACCGGTGATGATCGGGGCCGATGTTCCTATGCTGATAAATATTGCGGCAGACGCAAGTGCGGCCGAACCGAGGAACAGCGCAAACTCCCGGGAAAAAGTACTGTGTCTCACAGCCGGTGCAGGGATTTCCCTCCTCCGCCTGAACAAGAGCCCAAAACCAAAGAGCGTGAAGGATGTAAGGATGAATATCAACAGCCAGTATGCCCACATGCCAGGGTCGACAAAGGAGTGGACGGACGTATCTCCGAGAACACCACTTCTTGTCAAAAATGTCGAGTAGAGTACGAAGATGAAGCAGAGCATCGACAGAGCGATGTTCGTACGCACGTAGGCGCCGCTCTTTCTCTGTGAAAGCATGGTGTGAATTGTGGCGACTGAAAAGAGCCATGGCACGAGCGATGAATTCTCGACAGGATCCCATCCCCAATACCCTCCCCATCCCAGGGTCTCATATGCCCAGAAGCCGCCCATCATGATTCCAACGCCGAGCACCAACGCGCCATAGACAAGCCACGGAGTAGCAGGTCGCAGCCAGTTGGTGTAGTCCCTCTTAAGCATTGCGGCTACGGCGAAGGCATACGGAACCCCCATTGCCGAAAAGCCACTAAAAAGAACCTGGGGATGGATCACCATCCAATAGTTCTGCAGGAGAGGGTTTAGCCCCCGTCCATTGGCGGGGATAGCGCCGATCTCAACCTCGCCCGGCCAGGTTTCCCAGATAAACGCAAAGGGGCTCTTTACGAGCAGCATCAGCAAGAGTGAGAGCTGGATAAGGCCGAATGCAAACATGACCTCATTCTCATAAGCCATTTTCCTTGTGTACCGGATCAGAAAAACTGCTATGAGCGCGGTAAACAGTGTCCAGAGGAGAAAACTTCCTTCCTGTCCCGCATAGAAGCTTGAAATAAGCAATGGCGTTGGTAATTCGACGGAGCTATAGCTCCAAACATAGGAATACCGAAAATCGTTCGTCAGGATATTTACGAGGTGCAGTGCTGCGGCGAGAATGATTGAGACGATGGAGACATGGTACAACCCCCGTCCAATCGAGGCAGTTGACAGCTGGTTGCTCAGATGCGCCCGATAGTAATAGATCACAGAGAGCAAACACGCAAGGAACGAAATCTTGATCAGGATGCTTCCCAACATATCTCTTACCTCCTCAGACGGACACTCGGATCAGACGGTTTTGTTGACTTCTTCTGCTTCCGCCTCGTATTTTGACGGGCATTTTGTCAGAACCTCGGTAGCGTGAAAATATCCTTCCTCTTCAATAAAGCGGCCCTTTGCGACGATACTCGTGGCAATTTCAAAATTGTTTGGCGCCGCTCCATCAAGAACCACCTTACACTCCTTCCCGGCATCGTCTACGAGAAAAAAAGTAAACTGGGTGGCGGCAGCATCAAAGTGAGATTCCTTTTCCTTGTTCCAAACTCCCTTCAGCTGAACTTTCTTGTTGAGCCTCATCGCTCCGCTGACGTCTGTGTACTCAATATTTGTTTCGAAGAACGAATAGGACCCAAAAATAACAAAGACGATGATCGTCGCGACTCCCAAAACGCTTTTTAGTTTCATAAGATTCCTTCCTCACCCCTTTTTCGAGAAATGATCTTCCAACACCGTAATCTTCTTTTCAATCCTTCTTAAGTAGAGATAGATCCCGATCCAGACAACAAGGCTGATGATCAGGACAACATAGATGGCATGAGTTGTCAGGAATTCAAGCACCTACATCCCTCCTTCGACGTAAGTGGATACCCGTAACGCCAGTCGTTGCAAGCGCACTTGTATGCTCCAGATCCAGACAGAAAGAGCGGCGAATCCTGTGAACGAAGCGAGGAGCAATAATAGCATCGTGCTATTCATTTCTGTTTTCCCCTCCATGTTCAGGACAGGTTGCGGATGAAGACTGGCAAGAATCCTGGGCATAACAAACATGAAAAAGGGCATCACAATGGCCGCTATCACGGCGTAGACTGCCGAGAGCGTTGCACGTTTTTCTTCGATTTCCACTGCTGATCGAAGAGCAAAATAGGCGCCATAGATCAGCAGCAAGACAAAAATTGAGGTTTGGCGCGGATCCCAGTTCCAAAAGGTTCCCCAGCTGAATTTTGCCCAGATCGCCCCGGTAGCAGTGGCGAGAATGCAAAAGAGAAATCCAATCCCTGCAGACGTGGCCGATTTGATGTCATCTTCAGGGGCCCTTTTTCGCAGATACCTGATTCCGTAGACCATGCTTGCGAGAAAGCCCACAGTCGCAAGCCATGCTGTCGGAACGTGGAAGAACAGAATCCT
>DAIPLH010000094.1:5171-8824 GCA_036769325.1 Bacteroidota bacterium | reverse complement strand
AACGATGTCTGAGAATTCAAAGCGGTTGCTCCTGCTGGCAACCGCTCTCTTTTTTGGACTACTGCTGGCGGAGGTCATTCTCCGCCTTTTCGTCGAACAGGAGACAAAGCGTCTCGCTGCCTATGATGAAGAACTCGGATGGACGGGAAGACCGGGTGGTGAGGGGATCTATGTCAGAAGGCGCGATGGGATTCGCTGCCGGTTTGTCTACAACGGCTATGGTTTTCGCGATGAGGAACTTCCGGTCAATCGTCCGGACGGGGCCAGTGTGTTATTTCTCGGCGATTCGTTCCTGGAGGGTCTGGAAGTCAATTTCGAAGAGACATTCCAGGACATGGTGGAGGAACGGCTCAAGGGAATCCGTGGAGCAAACACGGAAGTTGTCTGTATCGCGTCCCAGGGTTATTCAACGGCCCAGCAATTATGGGCATATCGAAAATTCGAGAGCATCATCCAGCCAGGGATGGTGCTTCTTCTGTTCTATACGGGGAATGATCTTACGGACAACCTGAGAAGGGATTTTGCCTATCTTGATGATCAGGGGAGGCTGGTCCTGCCGGATCGGTCCGAGGGTTGGTTGCGCGTGCAATACCTGAAGTTCGCCCGCTGGGTGTATGAGACGTCGCATCTGTTCTTTTTTGTCAAGAACTCGATTGAGAATCTTACGAGTATCAGGCTTGCAGACGAATCTAAAAAGGCATCCGAGGCATCCGAGACTTACAAGATGGCCATTACTGACAGTCTCATGGCTGGACTGCGGAACGACATCATCCGGGACGGCCGATCTTTCTCGGTTGTGATCATTCCCAGCGCAAGGGAAATTGAAGCTGATGATGATCATACGGCGAACCGCATTGTTGAAACGTGTAGCCGACTGGGCATCTCTTCAATCAATTTGTTCCCCCTTTTGTCCCGCGAAAACTATTTCCAGTTCGACGAACACCTGAACAGCAGTGGACACAGGGTTGTTGCTGACACACTTCTCGGGTTCATTGTGGATGCAGGTGCCGTGGGCCCAATTTCAAGTAACTGATGACGCCTGACTACGAAATATGTAATCCCCTGAAGGATCCGGACTGGGATGCGAAGGTCAGGGCATTTCCGGAGGGTTCGGGTTTTCATTCTCTTCAATGGACCCGGGTCCTTCAGGATTCCTATGGATACATTCCATGCTACCTTGTGTTCGGTGACAGGGATGCTCCTGCGGCAATCATCCCAATGATGGAGATTCGAAGCTTCCTAACCGGTATCCGGGGCGTGTCTCTGCCCTTTTCTGACAATTGTCCGCCCTTGCTGAATGGTTCAGTGGACCGGAAGAAAGTGGTTGATGCGATCTTCTCGTATGGTCGCAGCGCAGGCTGGAAAGAAGTCGAATTTCGCGGAGGAGATCTCCTCGTCGACACACTCAGTCCGTCCACATGGTATTACAGGCACAGGCTCTCTCTCCAGCATGATTCGGACAGCCTTTTTGCCACATTGAGGCACAGCACCCGCAATAATGTTCGCAAAGCTCAGAAATCGGGTGTGGTTATCACCAAGGGTCGGGAATCGGAGGACATGGAGAAGTTCTACAAGCTCAATGTTCAAACCAGGAAGAAGCACGGGCTTCCACCTCAACCGCTCTCCTTTTTCCGAAAGTTTCATGAGCACATCATCGCCCCCGGCCAGGGATCGATTGTCACAGCACATTACAACGGCCAATGCATTTCAGGAGTTATCTGCATGGAGTTTGGCGACACTGTGATCCTGAAGTATGCAGCGGCGGCGGTCGATTCACTGGGAGTACGACCGAACAATCTCCTGATATGGGAGCTGATTCAACGGTACCGTGACGAGAAGTTCCAAACGATAGATTTCGGGCGAACCGATCCCCAGAATGAGGGGCTCCGCAGATTTAAGAATAGTTGGAATGTTGAAGAGACGGTTTTCTCGTATTTCAAATTCGATCTTGAAAAGAACACATCCGTCGCACAACATCTTTATTCCACTGACATCGCGAGCGCGGTATTCCGGATCATGCCGGGTCCGTTGCTCAGACTCGTGGGCAAAGTGCTGTACAGACACATAGGATAGTGTGGGTACCGATGAGAGTAGTTTTTCTTGGGCGTAATCATAATGTTCTGAGCATTGCCTGTCTGACGGGATTGCTCGAATGTGAATCGTTGAAGGTGTTGGTTGGTATTGACAGATTCCTGCGAAGTGGAATTGCAAAAACCGCCGCAAGAGGATTGCGCCTATATGGTACAAGCCGCTTTGTCAGGAGGGCACTGGTTCTTGCTGTCACCATGCTCTTGCCCGGAGGATTGTATCAGGCTCATGGCGCCTCATTGCAGGAAGTTGCGAGGAGGAAGGGAGTATCGTGGTTCGAGTGTGCCGATGTCAACGGGCCGGACGAACTCCAGACGATTTCGACGTTCTCGCCGGACCTCATCGTTGTTGCAAACTTTGGACAAATATTGCGTCGGGATGTACTCTCGATACCCCCCAAAGGGTGTATCAATGTTCATCCATCGATGCTTCCAAAGTATCGTGGGCCATTGCCCCTGTATTGGGCGTTAGAAAATAAGGAGACGATGACCGGGGTGTCCGTGCATTATATGGATGAAGGAATCGATAGCGGTGATATTATCCTGCAGCGTTCGTTCGACATCGCCCGTTGGGACACAGAGGGTTCGTTGAGGAAAAAAGCAGCGGATCATTCTGTGCCGTTGCTGCACGAAACCATTGAACTCATTTCACGTGGTGTCGCTCCAAGGATTCCGCAGGAAAACGTGAATGCGACATATTTTTCCTATCCACGACTGAAGGGCAGACACTTGTCGATCGGGGTTGGACTTTAATGGCTCGAACCACCGTAATCGGGAAAGGACTGAACTCCGCAAAAGCTGCCCTGCGGGTTCTGGCATTCCTGTTCCCGTCTCCCATTAATGTGTGGATTCACAGATTGGCCGGTGCAAAAATCGGCCGCCATGTGATGATTCACCCAGGGGTCCTGATCCTGTGCCGTCAGATTGAAGTGGGTTCGAATTCCAAGATTCGCTTTGGAGTTTGGATCAGGGCACGGTCTTTCAAGCTTGGAGAGAAGAGCATCCTCGGATATTTCATTCATGTAAAAGGACTCTCCGATTTCCATGTGGGAGCCTCGTGTGTCGTCGGTCCGGAAACAATAATCAATTGTGATCGTCCCGTGACGCTTGCATACTACTCGGGGGTCGGTCCCGGATGCTGCCTGTTCACTCACGGGTCATTTCTTCCCGTAACAGAGGGGTATAGAGCCCGATTCGGTCCAATCGAGCTAAAGACCAAAGCCTGGGTTACCATGCGATCCACCATTGGCCCGGGTGTAACCGTGGGAGAAGGGACGAATGTAATGCCGGGCACCGTATTGGTGGAGAGTGTGGGGTCAAACCGGCTCGTCGCAGGAAACCCGGCGCGCCTTGTGAACATTCCCCTCATCCGGAAGACCCTGAAGGCAAGAAACCTTCCCGCAATCGGACATGAGATTCTCGAACATTACCGCATCTGGCTCAAAGAGTTTGAAGAAAAGAACCTGGAGATCGTTGATGGATGTTTAATTGTTATGCACCGGCGGAAATACTACCGCATTGGTGTCGATCGGGATGCGGAAATTTCCTTGCTGTCAGACTCTGGCG
>DAIPLH010000094.1:0-5161 GCA_036769325.1 Bacteroidota bacterium | reverse complement strand
ATGTATTTCAATCTTGCCACTCTTCGGACGGACGGACGTCATAACACGGTGCGTAGACGTCTTGAAGCCCACATGCGGCTCTATTTCGGACTGACATTTCTCGATGAAGGCTGAAGCTTTGGACAATAAAGAGGCATCAAGGAAAGCCCGGCGGCCACGGCGTGTTCTCATGTTTCTTGAGAATCATTTTCCAGAGGACGTACGGGTCCGCCAGGAGGCGTACAAACTTATCGAGGCCGGCTATCAGGTCACCATCATTGCGCAGTTCTCAGAAGAGGGAACGAAGGCAAGGGAGGTGATCAATGGAGTGGTTGTCTATCGTATCCCTCTGATCACTATTTTCAGCAAGACTGCGAAACGTCCTGACAAGGATTCCAGATTTGCTACACTGCACCTGACCCTTTTTCGCATCCGGTCTGCGATCGGATACGTTTTTGAGTATTTCTATTTCACAACCGCCTGTTTTGTGATGAGTCTCGTTGTGGCCGCCCGTGGCGGGTTCGATGTCATCCATCTCCACAATCCCCCAAACACGCCGTTCATCGTCGGATTCTTCTTCAAGTTGTTCGGGAAGCGGTTTGTCTTTGATCATCACGACCTGGCACCCGAACTCTATTTGTCACGCTACCGCATCCCCAGCGGTTTCATCCATGCGATTCTGCTTCTTGAGGAGAAGCTCTGTCTCAGGGCAGCAAATATGGTTATCACCACCAATGAATCGTACAAGGAGATTGATATCGAGAGGGGGAAGAAAGATCCTGGATCCGTGTTTGTTGTCCGGAATGGGCCCGACCTCCGCGACAGGATCTTTCAGACCGTTCCACCCGACCCAGAGCTGAAGGCAATGGGTAAACACATTCTTGTTTATATAGGCGTTATGGGTCCGCAGGATGGCGTCGATTACCTCCTTCGGTCAATTTGGTCCCTCGTGCACAATTTCCACAGGGAGGACTTCTACTGTCTGATCATCGGTCACGGTGATGAACTTGAGAATCTGAAACATCTTGCAGCCGAGCTGAAGCTTGAGAAGTACGTCAGGTTTACAGACTTTATTCCAAAGAGTGACCTGATACGGTACTTGTCGACCTCCGACATTTGCCTTGATCCAAACCCTTCGAACCCCCTGAACGACTACTCGACATGGGTGAAAGTGTTGGAATACATGGCCTTCGGAAAACCGATTGTGAGTTTTGACCTCAAGGAAACCCGTTTCTCCGCGGGGGATGCAGCAGTCTATGCACGTGCAAACGACGAAGACGACTATGCGAGGAAAATCATTCATCTCATGGACCATCCTGAGGAGAGGGATGTCCGTGGTGCTTCGGGAAACAAGAGAATGAGAGAAGTTCTGGCGTGGCAGCATGTTTCCAGGAATCTTGTCGAGGGATACGATTTTCTGTTTAGCAGGAAAGACGGAAGAGGGAAGTAATATTCCATGGCTGAAACACCTTCACAAGGATTGGGACACGAAGAAGACTTCCCTGAGACTCAGGTTTCAGGGAGGGGCGCCTCATACCATCTTCCATGGCCGTTCTTCGTTGGCATAGCTCTACTTGCCGCCGCGATACTGGGTGCCCTGGTCGCGAAGTCCACATCGCTTGCCGTCTTTGCTACAGCGATGCTTGGCTTGTTGCTCACTGTTTCTCAGCGCCCTCTCCTGGCTCTTTCCTTTCTTATTGTTCTGCTTCCGTTCTCTGAGATCCCAATTTTTGCCGACAAGGTGGTGAGTATTCCCGGAGCCCGACCGGCGCTGTTGCTTGGTGCATTCGTCATGGGGGTCTCGGTCATCAACCTCTGGAAAGCTTCGCATCCGGGCAATCTGGCTCTTTCGTTTATCGTGATCTCGATGTCCTTGTTCACAGTTGCCGTCGGACGATCGCTGGGCTATCTCGAAACCCTGAACGCAACCTGGCCGGAAGAAGATCTCACTGTGCAGGGATATATTCTCTCTTACCTTGTCAAGCATATTATCTACTTCTTCCCGTTCGTGGCAGTTGTCCTGTATGCGCGAACCAAGAAGGACGTAACGTTGATGATCAGCATCATGATCTGGTCAGTTGTTGCTCTGTCCAGCTATTTTCTCTACTACTACATTTTTGAAGTCGAGAACAAAGGCGTCATTGAACTCGCCTGGGAATATGCGGGGGAGGCTCTTGGTCTCCACAAAAACGCTGCCTCGGCGATCTATGTCATTCTCTTTCCTCTGTGCCTCGCACGCTTCTTTGTGAAAAAGGATCTCCTGGGAGTGGGAGCGCTGGTGCTCGGACTGGCGTCCATCGGGTTCCTTTACTCCCGAACAGCATATGTCGCCGCTGCCATGGCCTGGCTCCTCTATCTGGTGATTTCGAAGCGAGCGAGGTTTCTTCCCGTGTTCCTCATCGGGGCTGCCGGAGTGATTCTTATCCTTTCGGAGAGCATGATCTCTTCGAGTATCCTTGAGAGGGCCACGACCAGCCTTGAATCGGGAGATATCAACGAGGTCTCCAAAGGCCGTGTCGATCGGCTCTGGATACCGCTGGCCGAAGAATACCTGCGGCATCCGGCAGATGTCGTGGTTGGCAAGGGGCGGTATGCCATGCTCACAACAGCCGCGGCCCGGCAGGGTTTCATTCTCGGTGCCTCCCATCCTCACAACATGTTCTTTGAACAGATTCTTGATGCAGGGTTGCTTGGATTGGGTTGTTTTCTGTTGTTTTTCTTTCTCTTCCTGAGACTTTCATATAAGAGTATCGCGCTGATTCATGATCGCGAGCTGAAGGAGTATCAGGTGGGGGTTGTTGTTGCAATCCTCAGCTTTCTTGCCGGGGGAATGACGCAGGGCTCCCTCTTTCCGGAGCTTGAGAATGCGAGTATCTGGGCTGTCCTCGGCCTCGGCCTGGTGATCAGCCGGCTGGCGCACAACCACGAATGACCATGAAGGCGCCGAGTGTCTGCTTCGTCAATCTCAAGATGTTTCACCTGCTCACACGGAATGTGGGGTCGCAGGGTATGGGTGGCGCGGAGCTTCAGGTTCTCCTGATCGCCACAGAGCTTGTCCGTCGCGGGTATGAGATTTCATTCGTCACGTACGCGCACGACCCGCGCGAACTTCGTGAGAACATCCTTTTTCGTCTGATTCCGACCTTCAAACCCGGAAGCGGGCTTCCGTTTGTGAAATTTCTCTACCCGACGGTCTTTACGATTCTGCGTGCGCTGTGGAAGGCAAACGCCGATATCTATTACTGCAATGTTACCGGGTTTCTGATTGCCCTTGTCGTGGTTGTCGCCCGTCTGAAGGGACGGAAGGTAATCTTCTGTGGTGCCAGCGATACAAACTTCCAGCCGGAACAATCCCGGATGACAAGCGCAAAGGGAAAGCGGATGTTCCTCTGGGGTCTGAAACACTGTGACGCCTACATCACCCAGAACGGCGTCCAGCAGGATCTTCTCAGGAAGAATTTTGGGAAGGTAGGAACGATCATTCACTACGGGTTTCCCGAACCGCGGGAAGTCTCTCATCGAAAAGGCCCCGTCCTGTGGGTCGGGTCTATTCGAAAGGTGAAGGATCCAATGAAGTACGTTGAACTCGCCCAACGCCTCCCGGGCGAACAATTTGTTATGATTGGCGGTCCGATGTTGAATAAGGGAGAGGAGCCTGAAGAATTCTTTGATGGTATTGCCGAGAGCGCAAGGCAGGTTCCGAATCTGAATTTCAAAGGATTCCTCCCGATGGAAGAGGCAGACAGGCATTTCGAGGATGCAAAGGTTTTTGTGAACACATCAATCGTTGAAGGGTTTCCCAACACTTTCCTCCAGGCATGGTCCCGTGGGGTCCCGGTCGTGACGTTTGTGAATCCTGATAACCTGATCCCGGCGAATCACCTCGGAATGGTTGTCTCGAATCTTGATGAAATGGAATCGGCGGTTGCACGGCTCTGTTCTGACCCCGGCCAATTTCCCGTGGAGCAGATCAGGGGGTTTTTCAAGCACAACCTGACGATCGAGAGTATTGTGGACAAGTATGAGCGCCTCTTCCGGTCCCTCAACGGGACGAAGGAAGCCGCCTGACGAACCTTCACCCTTCCGCATGAACCCAGGCCTGCCAGGCATGTCCGAGCAGCAGATGCCTTCATCTCCGTCACGAGCCAGCAGGGAACCGGTCAGGGTACTTCTTCTCATTGATGCCCTGGTTTCCGGTGGGAAGGAACGACAGCTTGTCGAGCTGGTAAAGGGGATCTCGTCGCGGCAGGATGTGAAGGCGACTCTGGTGATCTTGTCAGACAGGATCGAATATTCGGAAATCGCAGGCCTCAATGTTCCGGTGCACACTCTTGTTCGTCGGGTGGATCGGGATCTGCGGGTATTGAAACAGATTCTGTCGATTGCCAGAGTATTTCGTCCTCATGTGATTCACAGCTGGGAGCTCATGTGCTCCCTCTATGCAATTCCAGTCAAACTGCTGGTTGGAGCCCGTCTTATTAACGGCACAGTCAGGAATGCTCCGGAACGGATCCGTCCTTTTCGAAAGCTGTGGATACGACATCATTTGACCGCACCGTTTTCCGATGTCATCCTGGGAAACTCAAAGGCAGGACTCAAGGCATATGGAGTTCCCTTGAAAAAGGCCCGCTGCATCTATAATGGATTCGATCTCAACCGTCTTCGCGAAGTCTCTCCGTCAGATGTGGTGCGGGGGCAGCTTGGCATTTCGACGCCGTTCGTCGTGGGTATGGTTGGAAATTTTTCTGACAAGAAGGATCAGCCTACGTTCATCGAAGCGGCTCACAGAGTGCTCGCTGAAAGGGAGGACGTTACCTTTATTCTGGTTGGAGAAGGCGAGCAACTTGAACACTGCAGGCAGTTGGCGAGGGGAGACGAAAGGATCCGCTTTCTCGGAAGAAGAACGGATGTGGAGTCCATTGTCAATACATTTACAATCGGCGTATTGTCTACCTTTACCGAAGGGATATCAAACTCGATCATGGAGTACATGGCACTCATGAGGCCGGTGATTGCGACCAGAGGCGGCGGAACGGAAGAATTGGTGATCAACGGAACCACCGGCTATCTCGTCCCTCAGCGGGACGCCAGAGCACTTGCGGACCGGGTCACCTATCTCCTGAATCATGCGGAAGAGGGCATCCTGATGAGCTCGCTCGCCACCAAGATGAGCGATGCCGGC
>DAIPLH010000460.1:2136-2475 GCA_036769325.1 Bacteroidota bacterium | reverse complement strand
CAAGCTGTTCGACGGGCACCGCGCTTGGCGAAGTGAACAGGAATGATCCTCCGTACTCTACCGTCTCTTCCGTGGACTACGACTTCGGACGCAATAAGATCCCCTTGTCTATTGTAAAGCATTAAGTGTTCGAATCCTGTACCCTTCGGTGTGTTGCCCATCAGAGGACAATCTCCACATGAGGAGGATCCCAGAAGTTATCGTCACGAATGTCTCCATTCCCGTTGAAATCTATTCCGAGCCGAACCTTGATACCAAGATCCTTTGCGCACGTAAGTATCACACCCTGGACCATGGCAAATCTTGCTACCGATCGGGTCTTGTCAGACCAGTCGACCG
>DAIPLH010000460.1:0-2126 GCA_036769325.1 Bacteroidota bacterium | reverse complement strand
GGCCAGCGAAGGTGACTTATTGTGGTTACCATCTGGCCATTTCTTCTGTGAAAATCCCTTTGCATACGCCGCGTTCTGAGCTTCCTTTCCGCGAAAGCCTTCCGTCACGGTGAAGTCAATGTACTTGATTGCTTCACGAAGCAGACGGACCAACTCTGGGTGGCAAGTCGCCAGTTGCTTCTCGCTTGATTTTCCGAATGTAGGCATACAGAATTGTATCCCTTATTGTTTGGGTACGAGGCCTTTCCACACATCAAAAGTGCGATAGCCTGTCGATTCACTGAACTCAATCTTCACACCTGACAGAGGAGACAAGAAGCAAAGACACTTAACTCCTATTGCCGATGTTAAGATCAAATCCTGTGTATACTCATGCGGAACGCCTGGCAATTCCATCTTCCATGAGAACTGCGATTTTGAATCAGGACCGAAGATTCCAACTGTTTGATTCGGATCATAGACCTTCAAACAGTTTGTGTATGGTGTAGGTGGTGTGGTTGAAGGATCGAAATCTTGAAAGCAGTTCTTGGTTTGATACTTGTTCTGAATCATTCTGAGCCCTCCATCAGCTGAGAATGACCACATGCCTACATGCTTCGCAGAGTTCTGCCACTGTCCGCCGGCGATATTCGACTCAACATGAATGTTAGCATCAACCTTTCCACAGATTTGAATCTGACTGGCTGCATCTTGCTGACAGTCAAGCGGATTGCCGAGAATTAGCCTTCCTGTCGGAATAATCAGATCATTTCCATTACTGAATGGAGCGATGATCGGCCCAACTGTACCTGCAATCTTGGACTCAACCACACCCAGACGCGAGGCAATGCCTGCGATCCAGTTGCGGAGACTTGCATTTTCGCTGCGGAGTGAGTCACGTTCCGCTACGAGTGCATCTATTGCAAAGTTCAACTTACGTTGCCGACAGAAAACATCATACTCTCCATTCGGCAGGATATACGGACAAGGTTCATCCCTCGTAAATACACGAGTTGGGGACCCGACCGAGCGTTCCAACTCCCTAATGCGAGCAGAGTCTGACTGCCCGTCGACAGCAGCAGGCCCCAGCATTGCTACGAGCAGCCAGACTCTTCTCATCATGACGTTGGCCTCCCTTTGTCTGAACCCAGGATGCGGTGCAGAACATAGTCGAGGGTGATCGGAGGGAACGAAAGGATCTTGATATCTTTGTACTGGCGTAGGAGGTCCCACACCTGTCGACGCACAGCGTCGGGAATTGGATTACTTGCCATTGTCGCTCCGTTTGATCTGTTCCGTCTCGGCCTTCTCAACCGCGGCGAGATGACTGGACGCGGCGTTGCCAGGGTTCACAAACTTGTTGATTCCCACTCCAGACGCTCCAGCGGTGATAGCGAAGACGATAAAATCGACAATGCCTTGTGTAACTACGTTCTGTTCATCCACTCCAAAGTCCGCTCCGATTTTGCCTTTGATCCAAAGGGCGATACCCCCGATGAGCGGGGCGAGCAGCTTTGCAATGAAGGGACGCCATGTATCGAAGTTCATAATACCTCGTTGGTTGATTGTTTGTACTGCAAAAGAATCATCTAGCTACGCTTTCCCCGAGAGCATCACGGTATCAGACTCCGCAGTCCGAACGGGTCGCTCGTCAGGTCTAAGTCCCATCGGCCAACGTGGAAGTGGCTGTTGGTCGGGTCGTCGGCTGTCGCGTCCGTTGACTTGTCGTTGAAGTCCAAATCGAGAAACCCAATCTCGGTCAGGTTTTTTCCCACATCGTATTCCGAATCCAGCACAACACCGTCGAGGAAAGTCGTCGCCTTTGGATGTCCCGCAATTACTTCGGCATGCAAAAGGTGGGAGTGCCAGCTACCGCGAAGCGATGCGATCGTGAAGCTGTCCGTTCCTGTCGTATTTGAAATCGGCTTCTTGAATCGGTTATTGTTTGCGCCCAAATCGTTGTAGCTGCCGAAGATGTAGACGTTTTCGTTGAAACTCTCGGCAAGCGCGTTGAAGAACAACCAACCCCGCGCCTGATGTGCGGCCGAGAGGTAAAACATTGTTCTCATCCAAGCGTTCGTTGTGCCGGGAGGGAGGGTCATTCACCGCTCGAACTGCGAATTGTTCTGCTGCGTACCCTTTAAAGT
>DAIPLH010000459.1:2014-2478 GCA_036769325.1 Bacteroidota bacterium | reverse complement strand
CTGGTTCTGCTGGACGTAAAGATGCCCGGGATGTCCGGCTTCGAAGTGCTGACGAAATTACGCGCTGATAAAAAGACACAGCGCATCCCGGTAGTTATGATCACCTCGTATAAAGAGAACGAAGCCAGGGTTAAAGCTTTTGAGTCAGGATGCGATGATTTTATCTCCAAGCCTTTTGATCAATATGAGCTTTTAGCCAGGGTAAAGTCGCTTCTCAGAATAAAGTTTCTGAATGACGAAGTGGATGAAGCCCGCGAATTCGCCGAGAACGTCATCAACACGGTGCGTGAACCCTTGATTTCTCTGGATCAAGACCTCAGGGTGGTCACCGTCAGTCGTTCCTTCTATGAATTCTTCAAGGTAAAACCTGAAGATACCGTGGGGCAGTTTATCTATGACCTGGGCAATAAACAGTGGGATATCCCCAGGCTGCGGGAACTGCTGGAAACCATTCTCCCCCAACA
>DAIPLH010000459.1:0-2004 GCA_036769325.1 Bacteroidota bacterium | reverse complement strand
AGAGTCTCTTCCTGAAATCTCTCGCGTCACAGATCAGGGACACGGAATATGCCGAGAACATCGTGGAAACCGTGCGCGAGCCGCTGGTGGTGCTGAATTCCGACCTGAAGATTCTCACCGCCAACCACAGCTTCTACGATACCTTCAAAGTAACGCCCGAGGAAACCATCGGGAATTTCATCTACGACCTCGGCAACCGGCAATGGGACATTCCCAAGCTGCGGGTGCTCTTTGAGAAGATCCTCCCCCATGACACCGTGTTCAACGGTTATGAAGTGGAGCATGATTTTCCCGGTATCGGCCGCAAGACCATTCTGCTCAACGCCCGGCAGATCTTCCGAAAAAAGATCGGCTCACACATCATCCTTCTGGCCATGGAGGATATTACCGAACGCAAGCGGGTGGAGGAGCGGATCAGCGAGGTCATGCGGCAGCAGGAGGCAATTCTTAACAATATCCCCAACAGCGCCTGGCTCAAGGACCGGAAGGGAACGTATGTGGCGGTAAACGACCCCTTCGGGAAAGCGACAGGCAAGGCGCCGAAGGACGTGGTCGGGAAGAATGTTTATGATATCTATCCCCGTGAACTTGCCGTGCAATACGAGAAAAATTCCAGGGAGGCCATGGAGACGGGCACGCGCACCTATTTCGAAGAGTCCCATGCTGATCTGGACGGGAGGATGCAACACACGGAGAGGATCGAAACACCCATTTTTAATGACGCGGGAGCGGTCATCGGGATCATCGGCATCGCCCATGACATTACCAATCGCAAGGAAGTGGAAATAACGCTCCGCCACGATAGTACGCACGATACGCTGACCGGACTCTATAACCGGGCATTTTTCGATGAGGAGCTGGAGCGGTTAGCCCATGGCAGAATGTTTCCCCTGAGCATCGTGATGGCGGATGTAAACGGTCTGAAAACGGTCAATGACACCTTGGGGCATGATGCGGGAGATAATCTGCTCCGGACGGCGGGCCGGATAATCCTGGAAGCATTCCGGGCCGAGGACATCGTTGCCCGTATCGGGGGAGACGAGTTTGCCGTTCTTCTCCCGGGAACGGACAAACAGGTTGCGGAGGCAGCGGTCAAAAAGATCATGGACTGCCCCGAGATCGTCAAGGGCCTGGTGAGCATCGCTTTCGGAATCGCGTCCGCGGAGAGCAAAGAACAGCTTGCGGACGCGTTAAAGCTGAGTGACGAGAGGATGTACCGGGATAAATCCGACCAGAAAGAATCGTAGGCAGGGACACAGGGAGAGCACCATGAAGCGCACTGCTGCAACGGAAAAAGAATCGGCCAATATCCCCGTCTCCGGACAGGCAGGGGTGGACCAAGCGCTCATAAAGTCGGAGCTTCGTTACCGCCGCCTCTTCGAATCAGCCCAGGACGGCATCTTGATCCTGAATGCCGAGACTGGTTTGATCAACGACGTCAACCCGTATCTGATCGATATGCTGGGCTACTCGCGGGAAGAATTCGTGGAAAAGAAGCTCTGGGAAGTCGGCGCCTTCAAGGACATCGAAGCCAGCAGGAATTCCTTCCTGGCATTGCAGAAGAATGAGTTCATCCGCTACGAAAACCTGCCGCTCAGGACAAAAGGCGGTCGTCTGGTCCAGGTGGAATTCGTCAGTAACGTTTATCTGGTCGGTGATGAAAAGGTCATCCAGTGCAATATCCGTGACATCAGCGACCGCAAACGAGCCGAGGCAGCCTTGCGGGCGAAAGAGGAGGCCCACTGGTCGCTGATCGAAAATTTACCGGTCGGTGTTGTCGTCCACGCCCCCGATACCCGGATTGTACAGTGTAACCCCGAAGCCTCGCTCGTACTGGGGATATCATCGGACCAGATGCTGGGCAAGGACGCGCGCGACACGGTCTGGCACTTTGTCCTCGAGGACGGCACCCGGATGCCCCTCGATGAGTTTCCCGTTAATCAGGTGATCGCCACGGGACAGGTGTTGAAGAATTTCGTCATGGGGACTGTCCGGGGCCGTGAG
>DAIPLH010000093.1:7971-8915 GCA_036769325.1 Bacteroidota bacterium | reverse complement strand
GATTGCAGAGTTTCTGCAACTCCGGGAAGCACTCGACAAGCTTGGTGTTGATGTCAAGGTGATCAAGAGCGGCAAACTCAAGGACTCCGGATCTCCGGTGCGCGATATGACAGGAGAGGATGAGCAATATTTCCAGTCTCTCATGGACGAGGTTCACCGGCAGTTCGCGAGTGTCGTTGGTCAGGAGAGAGGAATGGAGATGGAGAGAGTCATGGAACTTGCCGACGGGAGAGTGTTTACAGGAGAGGACGCGCTTTCGAAGGGCCTGGTCGACACCATTGGAACATTTAGCGATGCTGTCACGATTGCAGCCGGACTTGCCGGTATCGATGGGGATCCGGCCATCGTGCGCGAGCGCAGGCGGCGTGTGTGGTGGGAAAACTTTGCCGGAGAGGCGCTGATGGAGGTTGTCGAATGGAAGGATGAGATTCTGAACAGGCCGGTTCTCTCATACCGGTTCGTCGGACCCTGAAGGAATCATGCACATTGTTTGAGAACAGTAGAACAACTATGCAGGAGGTAGTCCATTGACAAAAGCTGATATCGTTGACACCATCGCGACAGCGACCGGTCTTACCAAAGTGGAGACCGAGGCGGTGGTTGATGGGTTTATCTCCACAGTGATCAATGCGCTCCGGGACGGGAAAAATATTGAGATACGCGGATTCGGGAGTTTCAAGGTCAAAAAACGAAAAGGCCGCATTGCCCGGAATCCGCGGACAGGTGAACAGGTTATGGTCAACGAACACTGGGTACCCTTGTTCAAAGTGTCGAAGGAAGTGAAGACGCTTGTGAACGACAATCTGAAGAAAACGATGGAATGAGCTCTGCATGGCAGTCGTGAAGCTATTGTGTGGTGGATGCGGGGCAGAGCTTTCCGGTGGTGCAACGGCATGCCCGCAATGCGGAATGAAGTTGCAGGCTGTAAGTAAAGAGAAGGCGGC
>DAIPLH010000093.1:0-7961 GCA_036769325.1 Bacteroidota bacterium | reverse complement strand
GGAGAAGGCAAAGCAGGAGAGGGTGGGAGCCTGTGTCCGGAGTGCGGTCACAGGAATGAGGCGAAGGGGGCATTTTGTGAGTCATGCGGGAAGAAGATCGGCGGCGGGCCAGGAAAGTCAGACAAGAAAGCCCGTCAGCGCGATTCTGAGAGGAATTGGGTTGGTTCGATCCACGCTCCGGCGATCGTCATCTCCCTCTTGTTCGGCGGCTGGGCCATTTATAGCGAACTGGACCGGGACTTCCCGCCTGAGGAAGTGCACAACCATGCCGTTCAGGAAACGGATCATTCAGCTCAGGAAGCCGAAATAGCCCGATTGCAGGCGAAGGTGGATGCCAATCCGGAGGATGACGCCAGTATGCTCCGGCTCGCAAACCTGCTGCAGGACCACGCAAGCCATGATCAGCGCTACCTTCTCCGGGCCATTGAAGTGTACCAGAATGTCCTTGCCCGCAATCCCGAGGAAGAGAATGCAAGGGTTGATCTTGGAATCTGCTTCTTCGACCTCGCACGGGTTGATACGATCCATGGACTCGCTCTTATTCAGCGGGCAATCAAAGAAATCGAGACCGTAGCAAAATCAAATCCGGAACACCAGGCGGCAGCATTCAATCTCGGAATTGTAAACCTGAATATTGGAAACACGGAGGAATCCGCTGAGTGGTTCAGGCGTGCGGCTGCAATCGATCCGGAATCGGATCTCGGCGCGCGTTCAAAGCGATTGCTGGAGCAGCATGCCTTCTCTGAACCGGTCCAGTAGAATTCTCTTCATAATCATTCATCATTACAGGAGGCTTCATGCCGAGCGGTAAAAAAAGGAAAAGACACAAGATGGCGACGCACAAACGGAAAAAGAGACTTCGAAAAATGAGACACAAGAAGAAGAATCGTTAGTCGGAAATGGAGAGTTTTCCACTCCACATCCTGATTGATTTTCCGTGATGAAGTTCATATCATAAATCCATACTGTATGTATAGTTGAACTGAAAGGTGGATCATGGCAGAGGACAACAAATTGATGAAGGGATTGTTCCTTGGCTTTCTCGGGGGAACAGCAGTGGGGGCGATACTTGCTCTGCTCTATGCTCCCAAGAGTGGCAAGGAATTGAGGGCTGACCTCAGGGAAAGGGCGGATGACCTGCTTGAAGAAGCAGAAGGGCAAATTGAAGCCGCCAGGTCAAAGGCATCGGCGATTGTCACAGAGGCAAAGAAACGCTCGGAGCATCTCGTGACGGATGCAACGAAGAAGGCTCAGACACTTATTCAGGATGCCGACAAAGTTCTGACCGGAGCCCGTCAGAAAGGCGCGCATATTGTGGAAGAGGGTGCACGCCTCAAGGATGCAGTCAAAGCGGGTGTTGATGCGTACAAGACCGAACGCTCCCGCGAGTAACCGTTCACATTCACCGGAGAAATGAATTTGGATTCTGTCATTCTTCTGATTGTGCAGATCGTCACTCTCCTGTGCATTTCTGCTGTCTGTATCCTTCTGATCATCGTCCTTATCCGGGTACGGGAAGTGCTCACTGCTTTTGAGAGGGATGTGAAAGAAGTAACGTCGCGTGCCATCCCTGTCCTGGAGAATATGGAATTCATCACCAACCGCGTTCGGAACATCACCGAAACAATCGATGATCAGGTGATGATCGTTCAGGAATCCATCGGCTCCATGAAAGAGATGGCCGACAATATTGTTGCACTGGAAAGAAAAGTTCAGGAACGGGTTGAAGGCCCCATCCTCGACACCATCGGTTTTGTTGCTGCTGTACTGAAAGGTTTCCGGACAGTCCTTGACCGCGTGAAGGCTTAGACCGCGCGTCCGATAAACCCGGCTTTTCCCCAGGAATGCCAGTCACTCCAGGTCCCTTCCCGGGGGCCTGCACTGGCCTTGTGTGCTCAATTGGAGGTATGAAAACGCATGAAGGAGTATTCCCCGGATCACCTTCGCAATGTTTCCCTCGTCGGCCATGGTGGAACAGGAAAGACTTCCCTCACCGAAGCGATGCTGTTTACCAGCGGAGGAACGACCAGGCTCGGGAGAGTCGAAGACGGCAACACAATGTCTGAGTACCACCCCGATGAGATCGAACGACGGATTTCCATCGACTCGTCCCTGCTGGCAGTCGAATGGAAGGGAAACAAGATAACGATCCTGGATACGCCCGGGTATCTTGACTTCACCGGTGAAGTCAAAGCATCTCTCCGCGTTGCCGATGTTGCGCTTGTGTTCCTCAAGGCGTTCGAGGGTGCAGAAGTGGGAACCGAGATTGTCACCGGTTATGCTGAAGAGCACGGGACTCCGGCATGCATGGTTGTGAACAAGCTTGATCATGAGAATTCGGATTTCGACAAGGTTGTGCGCCAGGTGAAGGAGATGATCGCGCATGATTGTACACCTGTCCAATTCCCGCTCAATCAGGGTTCTGGCTTCGATGCGATCGTCGATATTGTGAAGATGAAACTCCTGAAGTTCAAGCCGGGAGGAGACGGAAAATATCAAGAACTCGACGTTCCCCCTGAGAGTGTGGCAAAGGCAGAGGAACTCAGGCAGCAACTCATTGAGCTTATTGCGGAGACCGACGAGAATCTGCTGAACAAGTACTTGAGTGAGGGTACGCTTTCGCAACCGGAAGTCGTGACAGGTCTGCGAAATGGAATCAGGGAGCGAAAGGTTTTTCCGATCCTCTGTACTTCGGCGACGACCAATGTCGGTGTCTCGAGTCTGATGGATTTTGTTATGGAATTCGCCCCGAACCCCGTTGACAGAGGTCCCGCTGCGGGAAAAGCTCCGGGTGGTCATAACGGCAACGAAGGCGGAACCGTGACCGTGATTCCCGATCCCCAGGGTCCACCTTCACTCTTCGTGTTCAAGACTGTGTCCGAATCTCATGTGGGTGAGCTTTCCTTTTTTCGGGTGATGTCGGGGACAATCAAACCCGGCCTCGACCTCATCAATGAGGCGAACGGTAAACCCGAACGCCTCGCGCAGATCTTTGTGATGAACGGGAAGGACAGAAAGGAAATTGCCAGGCTTCAGGCAGGCGACCTTGGGGCCGTCGTCAAACTCAAGGACACACACACCAATGACACCCTGAGCACCAAAACTTTCCCGGTTGTCTATACCCCCATTCGTTTTCCTGACCCTGTTTTTCACGCAGCTATTCTGCCAAAGACAAAGGGAGATGAAGATAAGATTTCCACCGGCCTTCATGCGCTGCACCAGGAGGATCCCACATTTCTCTTTCGGGTTGATTCTGAGCTCCATCAGACGATAGTCAGCGGACAGGGTGAACTCCACCTCAATATCCTGGTGAGACGGCTCCGCCAGCGCTTCCATGTCGAAGTCGATCTGATTGAGCCTAAGGTCCCATACCGGGAGACGATCAGAGGAATTGTGAAAGACTCTGAACATAAGCACAAGAAACAGACGGGGGGGCACGGCCAGTACGGGCATGTCCACCTGCGGCTGGAGCCGACGAAGCACGGGCAGGGATTCGAGTTTCTTGATGAGATTGTCGGAGGAGTTGTGCCGAACAAATTCATTCCCGCCGTAGAGAAGGGAGTGATCGAGTCAATGAAGGAAGGACCGCTTGCAGGTTACCCTGTGGTGGATGTGCGTGTCGCGCTCCACTACGGTTCGTATCATGACGTGGATTCCTCGGAGATGGCATTCAAGATAGCGGGTGCCCAGGCCTTCAAGAAGGGCTTTCTTGCCGCCAAGCCTGTGCTCCTTGAGCCGATCCACCTGCTTGAGGTGAAGGTGCCGGAAGACGCCATGGGGGAAGTTATGGGTGATATCTCTGGCAGAAGAGGAAAAATCATGGGGATTGAAACTTCAGGTCATTACCAGATTGTTCGTGCTCAGGTGCCGGCATCCGAGCTTCACAAGTATGCAACTGTGCTTCGTTCAAGGACCGGCGGAAGGGGTGTTTTCAAGTCCACCATGTCACACTACGAAGAAGTTCCTCACGACCAGGCGCAGAAGATTGTCCAGGCCTCCGAGAAGAACCGGAACAAGGAGCAGGAAGCCTGAGGTCTCTGTCATGAAGAAAGTATGGTCCCCCTGGCGATCGAAGTACATAGAGACGTTCAAAAAGCCTGCCGGGAAGAAGACAGGAAAGAGCCTTTTCTCGGTTGCCCACAAGTCCGGTGACGATGACAAGCATCTGATTGTCTGGCGCGGCAAATACTGCTTTGTCATCATGAACCTCTACCCATACAACAGCGGACACCTGCTGGTGGTCCCGAATCGTCAGGCGGCCCGGTTCGAAGATCTCACACCCGAAGAGCTGGCAGAGATCATGGCTACCTCCCAGCGGGCGATGAAGGCGTTGGACAAGGTGATGAAACCACAGGGTTACAATTTTGGGGCAAACTTCGGGCGGGTCAGTGGCGCCGGGATCGAGAACCATGTTCACTTTCATATCGTCCCGCGCTGGAATGGAGACACGAACTTCATGCCGGTTCTCGCTGACGTGAAAGTCATCTCCGAAGACATCAAGACAACATTGCAAAAGCTCCGTAAGGTTTTTTAATTGCTGACCCGCCGGCCAATATTACCGCAAACAGAAAGAGAATCGGTCGGATCCCAATGTCCACCTTTCCCATCTTCCCATCTGTTACCGTCCGCCTGAAATGCCCGGCATCTTCAGCGGTTTCTTGCTCGTGTGAACCTATTGTCAGTCTGACGGTCTGACCAGCCAGTGAATACCGATCAATCAAGGGCATCGGACATTGAGCTCGTTCAACTGGTTCGGGCGGGAGACAGAATTGCGTTCTCCAGGCTGATGGAGCGGCATCAACGGCACGTCTACCGGATCGTTCGGCACATTACAGGAAACCATGATGATGCGGATGAAGTTTCGCAGGAAACCTTCGTCAGAGCGTATCTTGGACTGGGGGATTTCAGAAATGACTCGACATTTCCCCCGTGGCTCTACCGGATCGCGGTGAATCTCTCTCTCAATGCAATTCGGAAAAAGCAGATCATGGCATATCTCAGGGAGAGCGAATTGCTTTCGCGATTCCTCCCCAAAGCAGACACAGGGCATCGCCCCGCGGAAGAAAGAAAGGTAGCGAACGGTCTGGACGCGGCCCTCGCCGGCCTTCCCGAGAAACAACGGCTCGTCTTTGTCCTCCGCTTTCTTGAAGGACTGCCATATGAAGAAATTTCGGAGGTCCTTAAGACATCCGTGGGCGGCCTCAAGGCAAGTTATTCTCATGCCGTAAGGAAAATCAGTGAGTATGCTGAACAAAGAACGTCCGGACATCCGAAGGGACCAGGAGGAGAAACAGGCGGAAGATCGTCTGAAGTCTCTCATCTCCCCGACTGAGAGCCCCCAGGAGCCTGCATCGGAATACTGGCCTGATCTCATCTCAAGGACGAATCGCCGGGTCGATGCGGTTTCCAGCGGGAGGAGCATCTCGATCAGTTGGGCAGCCCGTGTTGCGCTTCCCGGAGCCATCGCCATCCTGTTTTTCTTCATCGGGCTTCATTACTATGTCCCTGAAAAAGGGCCGTCAGAGATCTCTGTCACTGAAATCGTTTCTGGCATGCCCGCAGCAAGTCAGGATTCGCTTGTCTTGTACTTTCTCGAACGATCGGAAATAAAAGTCGTGGATGAGACCCTCCTTAATCCCAGTGAAGAGGATATAGAAAACTATCTCGCTTCAGGGGAGAATCCATCGAGTCTCCTCCGAACATTACCGGAAAATGAAGTCAATGAGATACTCATGATTCTCCGGCAGGCAAAGGAATTATCATTACCTCAGGTCAAACCATGAAGAGATCACTCTGTTGTTTGGTCGCTGTTCTTGTATTGCGGATAGTTCCAGCGACAGCCCAACCATCGGGGAGTACGGAGCCCCGGGCTCTTGAGCGAATCGAACAGCTCAAAAAGGTGAGGATGATTGACGCCCTGGACCTGTCGGAGGAGCAGTCCGTGAGGTTCTTTGCCCGGCTTCATGAACGCGATGGAGCGAGGGAAGGTCTGCGTCAGAAAAAAATGGCAGCGCTCGACAAGCTCGAACGGATGGTGCGCAACGACGTGAAGAGTGAAGAATACAGCGGGATGTTCCCGGAGGTCAATGAGCTTGACCAGGAACTCCTGGATCTGGATCGAAAGTTTTTTGAGAGCTTGAGTGATATCATTTCAGAGGAGCAAAGGGCAAAGCTCATGCTGTTCGAGCGCCAGTTTCACCGTGAACTCCAGGACGCACTGATGACAATCCAGCGGAAGCGCAATGGCGGCGGGGATGGAGAGAAGTAGGACAGGAAGAAATCGATGGGCGGGTTGTGATCGGTGATGCAACGAATTTACCTTGACCACACGGCAACGACGCCGCTTGATCCACGGGTGCAGGATGCCATGCTCCCGTTTTTCTCCGGAGTATTTGGAAACGCATCATCCATTCACTCGTTTGGAAGGGAAGCGAAGCAGTCACTCGAACAATCAAGAGCGGTGATCGCGTCGGCGATCGGAGCCAAACCAGGCGAAATCTTCTTTACAAGTGGCGGGACTGAGGCGAACAACCTTGCCATTCGGGGAACCGCATTCGCGGCAAGGGAAAAAGCTGGCAGGGCACACCTCGTTACCTCATCTGCTGAACACCATGCAGTCCTTGAACCCTGTGAAGCCCTGGAAAAGGAGGGCTTTGGTGTTACATTCCTTCCTGTTGACAACCATGCCCTGGTTTCTCCCGATGATGTCTCCGCATCGCTCACCCCCACCACGGCCTTGGTGTCTGTCATGGCAGCAAACAACGAGGTAGGTTCAGTTTCCTTATTGGAGGAAATCGGCCATGTCTGCAGGTCTAAAGGCATTCTATTCCACTCGGATTCCGTTCAGGCGCTGGGAAAGATCCCGCTGAATGTAAATTCTCTGAATGTAGACCTGATGTCCTTTTCAGCCCACAAGATTTATGGACCGAAAGGCATAGGTGCGCTCTATGTAAGGCAAGGGACGGCTCTGGACCCGGTGTTGCGTGGGGGGGGTCAGGAAAGAGGAAAGAGGGCAGGGACAGAGAGTGTTCCGCTTGCTGTCGGCTTTGCACGTGCGGTGGAACTCGCGATCGGAGAAATGAGCGATGAGTCCAAACGACTCTCAGGTTTGAGGGATCATCTGGAAGGAATGATTCTCTCCCGTTTTCCGGAGGTGGTCGTGAACGGGCATCCAACGAAGAGGCTGCCGGGCATTCTGAGCATATCATTTGCGAGCGACAGAATCTCCCTCGAAGGAGAGATGCTCGTCGTCAACATGGATATCGAAGGCGTCGCCGTGGCAAGTGGGTCCGCCTGTACGTCGGGGAGTATTCAGCCATCGCATGTCATCCTTGCGATGGGAAGAGACGTTGCCGCGGCCAGAGCAACGATTCGTTTCTCACTCGGGAAGAGCACCACTGTGGGAGATATCAACACCGCTGTGGAAGCGCTAGAAAGAGTTCTCGGAAGGATGAGAAAGAAATAACTGGATTCTTCCTTTCTCGGCCCCTCCAGAGCTCTTTTTCTTTGTGCCTTTGCCCGGCCTCCGGCCGAGGCCTCGTCTCGAGACGGGTGTCTTCGTGGTTATACTATCGTCAAATACCCCCGAGGTCCCGCAAAGCAAGACCATACCGGATTCCACGCTCGCTGACAATCAGCGAAGGGAAGCGAAGGTGCTCCATCAATCCTTTCAGAATCATTGTCCCGGCGATGATGATATCCTCTCTCCCCGCCAGCACTTCTGACAGCGCGCGTATCTGTGCCGACCGCAACCCGCGCAGTTGTTGAAACAGTTCCATGAGACGCGGGAGTGTCAGGACATGGTTGGCGACGAGGCTCCGCTCGAAGGCCGGGAGGCCGAGATCAAGAACCGCCAACGATGTTGCGGTTCCCGCAACGCCAACAAGGAGAGAGCCGCGGCTCTGAGGATCAACCGTTGCGAACTGGCTGTGCAGGAAGGCTTCGGTCCCTGACAGCTCCTC
>DAIPLH010000458.1:0-2499 GCA_036769325.1 Bacteroidota bacterium | reverse complement strand
ACGACACCTTCGTCTGGCGCGACCACGACGCCGGCGTGATGGGCTGCCAGATCGGGGATCTTAACTTTGATGGCATCGCCGATGTCTATGTGGGCAACGGTGGACCGGACAGCGGTGAACACGATCGCTTTTACCTGAGCACTGGTGCGTTTGAAAATGACGCTCCTCAATATCTCAATGCAACATCGTACATCGATTTCCCGGCCGAGACTCCGAGTGGGTACGAGGTATCATATCCTTACAGGACTCATGGTGTCGCATTGGTTGATTTCGACAATGATGGCAGTATCGAAATTGCCGTCTCAAACGGAGGTCCCGCCGCGCGTCCTGATAGTGTCCGGGAACCGGACCGACTCTTCAAACTGGACCCCGGAAGGGATATCAGTTACTTCAAGGTCAGGCCAGTAGGAAACGGTCAGGCTGTGAGCATGGATGCAATTGGAACCAGGGTGTCTCTCAGGCTTCGCGACGACCAGGGTGACGAACAGACCCACTACAAGACTTTGTTTGCTGGCAGTTCCTTTAACGCGCAGAACGGTTTCGTTCTTCACTTTCTGCTTGCTGCTGGAGACTCTATCGAGGAAATGACGGTCGTCTGGCCAAATGGAATGGTATCGACCGTAACTGAGGGACTTGACGTCAATACTTCGATCGTCGTCTTCTACGATGAGGTCGTGACGGGAGTCCAGAATCCAGACCTCCAACCTGAGGCATTCCGGGTCGAGCAGAACTATCCTAACCCTTTCAATCCATCAACTGTAATTGAGTATTCGCTTGGTGTGGCGGAACACGTGACCCTGAAAATCTACACGATGGTGGGGGAGGAAGTGACAACGCTCGTCGATGGAATCCAGGACGCCGGTCTGAAGTTTGCCACCTGGGATGGAAGAGACTCGAAGGGGAACCAGGTTGCAACTGGAATGTACATGTATAGGATTAAGACATCTTCCTCGGTTGAAGTCCGGAAGATGATCCTGATGAAGTAAGTCAACCCTGCTTGTTCGTCTGAGCAGGGTTGCTTGCGGAGGGCACAGGATTCTCCGCCAAAAAAGCGGATGAGCCTGCGGCTCAGAACCTGAAAGTCTCTTGCGCCCGCCAGTTTTTTGGCAATGCCATCCCTTTGGGACAAGACTGGTGCATTTTGGGAGTTCCTGCGAGGAGGGAAGTGCTGCACAAACTCGATCCAGATTACCCCGCTTATCTAACCTAACCGAACAGCGGAGAGCGTAGGATTCTCCGCCAAAGGCGGATGAGCCTCCGGCTCAGAACCTGTTATCAGCGGAGAGCGTAGGATTCGAACCTACAAGGGCTTGCGCCCGCCAGTTTTTGGCGAAGCCATCCCTTTGGGACAAGACTGGTGCATTTTGGGAGTTCCTGCGAGGAGGGAAGTGCTGCACAAACTCGATCCAGATTACCCCGCTTATCTAACCTAACCGAACAGCGGAGAGCGTAGGATTCTCCGCCAAAGGCGGATGAGCCTCCGGCTCAGAACCTGTTATCAGCGGAGAGCGTAGGATTCGAACCTACAAGGGCTTGCGCCCGCCAGTTTTCAAGACTGGTGCATTAGCCGTTCTGCCAGCTCTCCAGGTCAGTATCGCTCAAATTCAGCACTTCTCACTCCCGCCTTCACCGCTTCAAACTGCATTTGGTTAGCAGTTTGGTTAGCAGTTTTCGATGGCGTTATCTGCAAGCGAAACGCCCTTTCCCCCTCATTCAGCAACCCCAATGGCTCTGCAAAGAAGTAAGGGCTGTGGTATATAGACACGTCTTTTGGGATTTCGAATGACTTCTCGTTGCATCCGAAAGATACGAAACCGACCATTCGAAGACAAACAAAGATAACCAGCAGCTGTTGCCCCGATGGGCCACCCCCCCCAGGGGTTTGAGGAAAGCGTTCTGCCGGTGTTAGCACCCCACTTCAACAATACCCGAAAAACGAAAATTGTTTCATGCAAGAGAGTTCACTTCCTCCAGACTGGTTTCCGCGTCAGTCAGTTTAGCTGTAACAATAAACAACGGTTCATATATTTGATTTAGCCACAACGATGAGCATAGTGCTCTATATTGCTCGTTGTAGGTTCAACTCCGTCCGTAGATTACAACACTTTTGCCGAAAACCTGACCAGAAGGCACGGACGACTTCTGGTTAGGTCACTTCGGCATTTCTGTTTTTTGGAGGCACTGATGTTCAGTCCAATTTCAGCAATCGTTGAGCTTTACGTTGCCGACTATTTCAATAAGAAGTATGGGCAGTGTATTTTCCATCCTGTTGGATATTACCCTTGGCATGATGGAACTTCTTTAGGTGGAAGGCTTGATATCCGCTATGAAGTAAAGCTTGATGCGAAAGCAAGGGAAGAAGGCAATCTGGCTATCGAGAAATCGTGCAGAGGTGAGACATCCGGAATAAACCGAACCTCAGCTTTTACGTGGGTCCACCTTGTACCTGATGCCAACGGAACGCTTGAGGGATACGAATTTGTCGTTTCAGAGCTTAGG
>DAIPLH010000457.1:0-2503 GCA_036769325.1 Bacteroidota bacterium | reverse complement strand
ATCATATCTCCGCCACCCTGATATGGGGGCATTGACTCAAGGAGTTGCTGTTTGCCATAGAGAACCCCAACCCCGGTCGGGCCAAACATTTTGTGCGACGAGAAGGCGTAGAAATCGCAATCAATGTCCCTGACATCAATCCGCAGATGCGGTGCAGCCTGAGCTCCATCGATCAGAACCGGAATCCCATGCCGGTGTGCCATTGCGGTCATCTGCTTCACCGGATTGATTGTCCCAAGCGCGTTCGACACGTGAGAGATCGCCACAATCCGGGTCTTTGGCGTGAGGAGCTTCTCGTATTCCTCGAGGATCAGTTCTCCCTGGTCGTTCATCGGAATGACCCTGAGCAGAGAACCCCGTTCCTCACACAGCATCTGCCATGGGACGATATTCGAATGGTGTTCCATTGCCGAAACGAGAATCTCGTCGCCGGCCGACACATTCTTCCTCCCAAACGAACTTGAAACAAGATTGATGGCTTCTGTTGTCCCCCGGACAAAGATGATTTCCTTTGTGTCCGCAGCGTTCACGAACTTCACCACCTTCTGCCGTACCTTCTCATACGCCAGGGTGGCGCGTTCGCTGAGGTAGTGGATCCCCCGGTGGATGTTCGAATTCTCGGCGATGTAATACTGCATCATCGCGTCGATAACGACCTGGGGTTTCTGACTGGTTGCCGCGTTGTCCAGATACACCAGTGCCTTCCCGTTGATCTGCTGATGCAGTAACGGGAAATGGTGGCGGCATCCTGCAATGATATCTGAGGAATCCACCGTTCCCGGAATCACGAGTTCGTCACTCTGTTTCAAGTCCCTGTATCCTTCCACGGTTCAGGCGCGCCTGAATCATTCCCTCGAGTTGTTCACGCAGCGGCTGCACATGCACCCGCCGGATAATGTCGCTTGCAAATGCATAGGTGAGAATATCGCGTGCATCGTCGAGGCCAACACCTCTTGACCGGAGGTAGAACACCTGTTCGTCATCAAGCTGACCGACTGTCGCCCCGTGAGTGCACTTGACATCATCCGCGAAAATCTCCAGCTGCGGCTTTGTGTCGATTGTCGCCTCATCGGACAACAGGAGTGTCTTGTTTGTTTGCTTGGCGTCGGTCTTCTGAGCATCCTTGCGGACGAAAATCTTTCCATTGAAGACACCCTTTGCACGGCCATCCAGCACGGACTTGTAGAGCTCATGGCTCGAGCAGTTCGGACTTGCATGGTCGATCACAGTATGGTTATCCACCAGTTGCTTACCTGTCCCAAGAGCAAGTCCGTTCAGCGTGCATTCAGAGTGCTCCTCTTCAAGCACGGCAACAACCGTGTTGCGAACAATCGACCCTCCGAGGGAAATCGAGTTCGCTGTGTAGGACGATCGGGCATGCTGGCGGATGTAGATTGCCCCAATGTGGTACGCGTTCTCACTTTCGATCTGGAGCTTGTCGTGCTCGACAGTTGCCCCTTCGGAGAGCACGATGTCGGACACTGCATTCGTAAAGTAGAGATTGTCGGTCAGGCCGGCATATGTTTCGACAATCGAGACTCTGCTATCGGGGCCTGCAAGGATCAGGTTCCGGGGTGAAGAAAGGAACGGTTGATTCCTCCGGCTCGCAAGATAGAGCAGGTGGATCGGAACCTCGAGAGTCACTCCCTTCGGGACTGAGATAAACGCGCCATCCTGAAGGAATGCGGTGTTCAATGCAGTAAGAGCATCATAGCCGGCAAGGGCATCCCTTGTCAGCGCTTCGAGCGCCGGGTTGCCTTCCGAACTTATGATTGATCCGAGATCACTGATGACAATCCGTTCCCCAGCATTGGAGAGTGAAGAGAGATCCTTCCGGAAATGTCCATCCACAAAAACAAGCTGAATACTCTGCAACTCTGCATAGCTGTACTTCCTGACGTCATCGGCTCCGGCACTCTCCTGATCCTCTCTGAGAACCGGCGTGAAGGGTACCTTTGTGATAGGCGTGACATTAGTGAACCGCCATTCCTCATCACGTAACGTGGGAAAGCCCAGGTCAGAAAACCGCTTCATCGCCTGTTTCCTTGCTGAATGAAGCCGCGTCGTCGAGCCTCCGTTCAGAGATTTCTCCAGGAGGTCGAAGTTCTGCTGGTACCACTCGATGTTGTTTTTTCCTGTTGCCACAGCTTAACCCTCCACCGTCACCGGAGCGCCGGGTTTGACCCAGTCATACCCCTTTTCCTCAAGTTCCAACGCCAGCTCTTTGCCACCAGAGCGAACGATTCTTCCATTGATCAGGACATGAACGAAATCGGGAACAATGTAGTTCAGAAGTCTTTGATAGTGAGTAACGACCACGACAGCGTTGTCGGGTCTCCTCAACTTGTTGACCCCATCGGCCACGATCCTGAGGGCGTCGATGTCCAACCCTGAATCTGTTTCGTCGAGGATCGCAAGGTGAGGATCCAGAACAGCCATCTGGAAGATTTCGTTACGCTTCTTTTCGCCTCCCGAAAACCCTTCATTCACTGATCTGTGAAGG
>DAIPLH010000456.1:0-2505 GCA_036769325.1 Bacteroidota bacterium | reverse complement strand
GAAGAGGGCAACCAGGCGAGGCCGGATGCGTAGTGAGAGAAGGACGAAGCAAAAGGACATCCAAAGGGTTGTCGCTACGAGGGCACCATATCCTCCGCCATGCCAGAGGAAAATTCTTCCAGCTTCATTTTCCTCAGTTAGCCCAGTAGCAAACTCGAACAAACCAATAGCACATGCAATCAACCCTCCAACCCATAGTGACATGCACACCTTATAGATCGTCTCCGGGGTCCGACAACGGTCGACGACTAGGACAAAGAGGAAGAGGAGGATCTCCACGTATCGAATCACCTGCAAAGCCGCAGGAACGAGAAATCGCGCGGCCGCGAGTGAAAGAATCGAAGCTCCTACGATGAATGCGGCAGGGTAGAGAAAGCGACGAGGGAATTCAGTGGGATATTCTCCTGTTAGAATGCGTAGACACCAGACTAAGAAGATGATGAGAAGGGCGAATTCAGAGAAGGTGAGATTAAATCCCTCTTCAATGATTGGATACGGATTTGTCAGTGCCAGTGGAATAATCAGGAAGGAAAGTTCAAAATTGACCAAGCCCAGGACGAAAATTCCAGTTCCGAGAAGAACATGGATAAAGGCAAATTCGGCGCCCAGGGCTACTGCGGCGAGATATCCAAGAACGGGGGAAAAAACAAGAGCATAAGCATGCCAAGACTCGAGCCTGGTACCGGCCAGTACGTCAGTATTCACGTTCGATTCCGTCGAAACCTGGCAGTAAAGCCCTTCAGGTCCTGTGAAACCGACACCACAATTTTTGTGATTGTGGAAAAGATCTCAGTTTTGTCTCGCTCTTGTTCTCTCCACCAGCTCCATACAGATATATAACCTATGGAACCAATCAACCCGAGAAATGTCCCGACAAGGACGATGATTATCCTCTTCGGTCGTGCCTTTCGTTCTGCCGGATAGGCCTTGTCAAGGATGAGTACCGATGGAGTCTGCCTCCTCTCTTCCACCTTCGCTTGTTCGTAAAGGGGAGTGAGGAATTTCAGGATTTCATTTTGGATTTCGACGTCCCTGAACCTTCGAATGTATTCGGTCCCGAGATGCGGTATTTCCCGAAAAGGGACGAATACGTTAACGTCCTTTTTTGAAGCCCCCTCGCCGGAGCTCATCTCCGCAATCATCCTCCGTAGTTCAGTAACCTCCGTCTGAGCAGAGATAACAAGTGGGCTGTCAGCTGATTGGTTGGTTTTCAACACCCTCAGCTGGACCTCCTTCATAGCCAGCTGTGCTGTCAACTCGGCCCCTGCTCGAATTGAGGCCTCAGTTTGTTCGGGCATCGCGATCACGCCATACCTGCTCTGGAACTCCCTTAGTGAATCTTCGGCTATGGCAAGAGCTGAGATGTTCTCGTTGTATCGTGTCTCAACGTACTCACGATTCGCCCGCGCGTTCTGACCACGGATTTCCCTGTTCGTTTGGTTCAGCTGCTCAACAAAGAAATTCGCCATATCTGCAGCCCGCTGCGGGTCTTCGTCATAGACAGTTATCGTCAGGTGGCCCTCCGGTTCAGCAGAAATGTCGATATTATCGAGAAGCTCCAGCGTGGTCTCCTCTTGTGGATAATCCGTAATTCCGTACACGTTGACCAGGTCAAACTTCCTGATCACTGCTCCTAGAACTCTTCCGCTGTTCAAAATGGCAAGATACCGATCAAGGCTTGGATCAGCTGTCAATGATGTAAGGGCTCTTGGCGCAAGGGAGCTTACCAGCGATGAAACATCTCCGATGCCTCCGAACATGTCAGTCTCCTCGGCCGGAAAGACGGATGCCGTTGACTTGAAATCAGGCGGGATGACGAGCGAGACAATTACTGACACGATTGCCGCCCAAAAACAGCAGTACATTACGAAGCGTCTCCATTCCGCCAGCCATTGGAGCAACGTGAGCGTGGTGGATCTTTCCGGTTTCCCTACCGGTGCTTCTGATTCCTGATTCATCGTAGATCCTTTAATGCCTCCTCATTGATTTCCGATCTGGAGTGTAATGAGTATGATGCTGAGGGCCACGCTCAAAATCGCCGCGCTCTGGCCAATAATTGCCATGTAGTAACCAAATGGCCTCTCGACTTCCTTCGGAACCCAAATGTAGTCGCCTTCTTCCACCGTCGTGTTGTCGGGATCAATCCATTGTCTTGTTTTCGCTTTGACAATTCTTATGTCATCGGGCCTCGCCCGGTCTGTATAGCCACCTGCCTGACGAATATAGAACTCAACCTCCCCGCCTGGCAGGAATGGGATATGACCTGGAGATGCAACCTGGCCAAAAACGTAAATAGTCACTTGTTTCGTCGGCACCAGGACTTCGTCCCCTGATTTCAGGAGAACATCCTGGGTTGTATCGCCCTCAACAAAAACGTGCGAGAAATCGACGTTTACGATCTCCTTCTTGAGCTTCAGATCTGTCTCGAGATAGTAATAAAGACTGTCGTCTGCACTGGCGCCTCCGCGCTGGCGGGAATCGATGAAGGGCTGAAGTGTTTCGTCA
>DAIPLH010000455.1:0-2520 GCA_036769325.1 Bacteroidota bacterium | reverse complement strand
CGGGAGTGCCCGGATAATCCTGACTCATCCGGATGCTTTGCGTCTGCGACTCCCCGCACCAACAGGTCTCAGGAATCTCCTACTGTCCGTGAAGTCGGGAATGGCGCAGAGAATGGATGACCTGATTGGGTTTCTGGATACGAATGGATTTGTTCGAAAGGATTTCATAGAAGCCATTGGTGATTACTCCGTGCGCGGAGGAATCATCGACGTTTTTCCGTTTGTCGGAGATAACCCGGTTCGTATTGAGTTCAACGGTGATGTTGTAGGTTCTCTCCGGGAGTTCGAACCACTCTCTCAACGTTCGATTAAGGAACTGTCTGCCGCCAACATTACTCCGGATCTCCTGAAGGAATCCAACAGCGACCCGAACAACGGGTCTCTCTTCAACTATCTTCACGCCGAAGCACTTGTTGTTCTCGATGAACCGTCACTTCACGAGGAACCTCACCACGGTGACTCAGATGAATGGAGTACCAACCAGGTTGATGGGTTTCTTTCCGGGCATCAACGGTTGATTTTTTCAAACCATCGAACAGAGGCAGAAGGGGAGATTGATTTCCTCTCGACGCCTCAACCAGCTTTCAACGGGAGCATCCGCTTTTTCGGTGAGCATGCCCACAAGCTGTTGACAGCGGGATATGACGTGACGGTTGGCTGCGACGGGCATGCCGAGATGAAACGACTCAAAGATCTTCTGGAAGAGTCGGCCACATCGTCTTCTCAGACCACTGCAACCGAATTGCTCCGTCCGAAGCTTACCCACCGTACCCTCCATGAGGGGTTCGAATTACCATCCGGTCATCTGGCTTTTTTCACAGAGCATCAGATCTTCGCGCGGAGAAAACGCATTGGCCGACGTCAGGTGTCATCGCGCAAGAAGGGATTGTCCCAGCACGAGATTCAGCGGCTGCGGAGAGATGACCACGTTGTCCATGCCGATTACGGGATCGGGAAATTTGATGGATTGAAAACCATGTCCGTTCGGGGGATTCAACAGGATGTTCTGAAGATCGTCTATGAAGGAGGCGACGTTCTTTATGTCAACCTGGATTATGTAAACCGCGTTCAGAAGTATTCATCAAAAGAGGGGCATGTCCCGAAACTCACCCGACTCGGCAGCCCGGAGTGGCAAAAACTCAAGGCGCGCGCAAAGGGGAGGATCAAGGACATCGCGCGCGACCTCATTCGACTGTACAGCGAAAGGAAGAGCACCGCCGGGTTCGCGTTCCAGCCGGACACTCCATGGCAGAAGGAATTGGAAGCATCGTTTATTTTCGAGGACACGTTTGACCAGGCGAGGGCGACCCTGGAGGTAAAAGCCGACATGGAATCGTCCTTCCCTATGGACAGACTGATCTGCGGCGATGTCGGCTTCGGGAAGACGGAGGTTGCGGTCCGCGCAGCATTCAAAGCGGTCCTGGATGCCAAGCAGGTCGCTATCCTTGTCCCCACAACGATCCTCGCGATTCAGCATTTCAATACGTTTTCCGATCGACTGTCGAAGTACTCGGTTCGTGTTGAAGTGATTTCCCGCCTGAAATCCAGGGCAGAGCAAACCGCCATTCTTGCGAAGCTCATGAACGGCATGGTCGATGTCATCATCGGGACACACAGATTGCTGTCGATGGACGTCGTCTTCAAAGACCTCGGGCTGCTTGTTGTTGATGAGGAGCACCGGTTCGGAGTCTCGGCCAAGGAGAAGCTGCGACAGAAGAAAGCAGTTGTGGATACCCTGACTCTGACTGCCACTCCTATCCCGAGGACATTGCATTTCTCTCTCATGGGAGCGCGTGATCTTTCCGTGATCGCGACTCCTCCCCGCAACAGACTCCCAATTATTACTGAGATTGTCGAGTTCAATGAAGCCCAGATTCGCGACGCTCTCCTTCGTGAGATTCATCGCGGCGGTCAGGTCTATGTCGTTCATGATCGCGTGCAGGACATCAGCGATTTCGCCCTGCGCCTTGCCGTAATCGTGCCGGGAGTCCGGATCGCCTTTGCTCACGGACAGATGAATCCCCGCGAGCTTGAATCAGTCATGATCCAATTCCTGGAACGGAAGCTGGATGTTCTCGTCTGTACCAAGATCATCGAATCGGGTCTCGACATTCCGAACGTCAATACTATTCTCATCAACAGGGCCGACCGATTTGGCATGGCGGAATTGTATCAATTGAGGGGACGCGTCGGGAGGTCGAATGTTCAGGCCTTCGCATTCCTGATTGCGCCTCCACTTGCTTCCCTTCCGCGGGAAAGCCTGAGGCGACTTTCCGCCATGCGGGAATTCACTGAACTTGGCACCGGATTCAACCTTGCAATGAGGGACCTTGAGATTCGCGGGGCGGGAAACCTTCTCGGGAGCGAACAGAGCGGCTATATCACTGACATGGGGTTTGAGACATATACGAGAATTCTCGAGGAGGCTGTCAGAGAGCTCAAAGACGAAGAGTTCCAGGGGATGTTTGAGAAGACAAGGCTTCCTTCGACGGAGAATACGGTGGTCGAAGTTGATGTGGA
>DAIPLH010000092.1:5614-9016 GCA_036769325.1 Bacteroidota bacterium | reverse complement strand
ACTCCTCTCCACCATTCGGCTCCAATAACACCATCGCCTCTACGTTTGTCGTCGGCATCGTATACGAAGTGACGAGCTTCCAAACTCCCCCACTCTGCTGTGCAAAGATCGTAGCCCTGTCATAAGCCAGATAAGCATAGTTTGATCCGCTGGCGTTCACACTGACAAACGATTCCCCACCATCGGTGGAAATGAAAGCTTCTCCGGTTCCGTAGGATCCATAGACGACAACGTTGGGATCATCCTTTGCAACATCAGTACCCCAGGAAGAGCCTGTTGTTGCAATCTGCTCCCAGTCGAGCCCGAGGTTCTGTGTTCTCATGACTCCACCAGAGCCCCACGCAGTAGCATAAGCGTCAGTTTTCCTGTGTCGCGAAATGGAGATCGTCGGGATCTCCGAACCGCTAACCGTATAAATGGAAGTATAACTTTTTCCGAAATTGACTGACCGCCACATTTCTCCACTACCTGACCCGGTTATGCCGTCTCCGATATAAACAATTGCGTTGCTGTCGGGAACAATAACGATGTCACAGGGGCTCCGCAGAGTGGTCACCGCGAGGGTATCCCATGTCAGACCAAAGTCAAGGGAACGGTAGACCACTCCCTCGTCACCGGAAGCGTCAGCGGCAAAAAGCAGCGTATCAGGATGGTCCGGGTTCATTTCAAGAGGCATCCCATAGCTTGTGAAGTTTCTGGCCAGGGTTGAGGTCCATGTCACTCCCCGATCTGTGGAACGACGGATATGATCCCCGCCTCCAGTGAAAGCTGCAACCCAGAGATTGGTGTCCCGTGGTGATACGTAGAAAGAATGAGTTGAGCCGCTGGATCCGGAAATTGTTGCTGTTTGCGTCCAGGTCTGACCACGATCGCCGCTCATATAAACGAAGCGACCAAGGGCGGCGTACACGTGATCGGTGTTCTTGCTGTTTACCGCGAGCGTGTTCCCTATCGAGTTTGTGACATTGAGTCTCTGACTCCATGATCGGGAAACAGAGGTGTTCTGAGGATACGACCAGGTCTGTCCGCCGTCAGTAGTCCGGATGACAACATCATTTCCGGACGCACAAGCCCAACCATGCATCTCATCATAGAAGAAGATCCTGCTCAGCGTTGCAAGGAGCGGGTGAATGTTCCAATCGAAGCTCCCTCCACCATCGGTACTTTTCCTGATGTAGCCGCCTCCTCCGACATAGAAAGCGGTCTCCGGATCCACGGCATGAACGTCCATGACATCCGATCTGGTATCTGTATAAAGATCCTCGCCCTCCCAGGTTTGTCCACCGTCAACGGACCTGCGGCAAAAACCCTCCTGACCTGCAATGTAAACCGTGCCGCCGGAGCCTGTAACAGTGTAGAGATCGCCTGTCCATCCGTTTCCGGAAAGAAGGTTCCAGGTCAACCCTCCATCGTCTGACTTGAGGACAGTCGCTGAATCTCCGACTGCATAGCCGGTCATTGCTTCAGGAAACGTTATCGCGCTGAGATCCACGGTGGTAGTAGACTGCTGATCAAGCCATGTCACTCCTGCATCTGTGCTGTGAAGAATCAATCCTCCACTCCCTACAATCCATCCATTCACTCCGTCAAGAAAAAAGACTGAGTGGAGTTCGCCACCACCGTTGAGAATCTGAGAGTTCCAGTCGCTTCCACCATTCGTTGTGAAAAAATACTGGCCATCCTGCCCGACAATCCAGACGTCGTTCCCAATTGTGTACACTCCGTTCAGGTCCGAAGACCCCAGCGAAGTAGAAGCCCACGTTTGTCCGCCATCCAGCGAATGAAAGACACTTCCGACTGGTCCGACTGCCCACACATCAACACCATTAGGAGAATGAAGGTCGGAGAACCCGGCTCCCAGTGTTGTGGCGACGCAGAACGTGACAAGAACGGCAAACACCCCAATGGACAATCTCATTTTGATCCTTCACGAATTGCTTGATAGTTCAGACTTGAAATCCGGGCGATTGTCTCAATCTCGGCAAGGCCAACCACATCATTTCCAAGGATCGATCCGGAGGACCTTCTCATGACAATCACGGCTGAATCAATATTGGCGGGAGCGACGGCAAAGCGGGTTCCTTCAGGTAGCGCTTCCCCTGCCTGGCTCTCCCTGGAGACAAGACTTGCCCGATAATATAGCAAAATTTTCCAATTGCGCATAGAAATTGTCGTCCTGTCATCGGCGTCGGGCGGAATTCCATACAACACAAATCCCCGCACCTCAATGGGGATCGTCCATGAGAGTGAAACGGTTGCCGAGTCGGATTCCGACGACATCCAGAAGGATTGCTTCCCTCCGGTTTGTGCGCGACGATCGGCGAGCCTTTGAGGATTTGAGCGGGAGCCGTCAGGAAAAACGCCGCTTGAGCTGGCCTTAATGAGCGCAGAGGGAGAGACATTAATCCATTCCGCATGTGATGCATTGATCGGGACGGGGAGGATTGAATGACCCGCATGGCACCCGACGCACTTTGTGCCGGACCCCATCCGGTCGAAATTCATCCCTGTAACATGGGCAAAATTGCCATCCGAGGTCTGGAGAACCTTCCCTTGTCCATCGACAACCTGTTCAAACAGTGGGACATCCGCCGGCAGATCGTGCTCATGCACTCCGCCTGTCAGGAACACCTCCGCATCCTTCAGGAAGATTGATGGATCCGGGGAGGAAGGATTTTGCCTCTGGATGTTCATGAAAAAACGGATCCTGGCCCCAACAGCAATTCGTGGTGCATCCGGCATGGGATCATCAACGGGCCCGTTGGTAAAAATGTTCATGCAATCAAATCGAAATGTGTCATTCTTGAAATAGGAGCGCGGGTCCTCGGTTGGCGGAAGTTCAGCCGTAGGATAGGGAAACTCCTCTTCGAGAATGGGGGGAACCGGGCGCGCGGCCACCACCTGCGGCTCCAGCTCGTAGGTACCCTCTAAGTCACAAACCACCTCGAGCCCTGTCCCATCAAACGAACATGAATAAATGCCAAAATCAGACCCGGACTGGGAGAAGGCCATCAGGATCGTCTGATCATCCACATATGCAGGATCGGTCGCGTACGGCTGGGAGGTTGGTGCGAGGTCCGATCGGGCCCCTATGACATGATGCTCGAAGTCTGTTCCTGCCTTGAACCATCTGATCCCTGTTCCTCCCGAACCGTGTGTAAGGGAAGTGTTTGGGGAAAAGACGCTGAGCAATCTTCCGTCGGGCAGGACAGAGGGTTTGTAGGTTTGAGTTCCCTCGCGCGTTCGGGGGAAGCCCGCATAGAGCTTCATCCCTTCTCCGTCGGACCTGATGGAAATGGCATGCCAGATGTTGGCAACGTTATCCGTAAGGGCAAGTGATGCATCCCGGGTTATTCCATGCCGTGTGCGGTTGCTGGGTCTATCCCTGTTGAGCCACCATCG
>DAIPLH010000092.1:0-5604 GCA_036769325.1 Bacteroidota bacterium | reverse complement strand
TCTTCCGGTCACGGGGTCAATGGTTGGCTCCTCTCCTCCATTTCTTTCCGTCGTCACTCTTCTCATCGTACCCTCATCCTCTGAGATCACGAAAAGATTGCTCGTCGCAAGCTGGTCATATCCCGCCATTGACGGAAACCGGGTGCTTGCACAGACAATCCTTCCATCAGGCAGATAGCACGGATCGAAATCATCGTACCGGACAAAAAAGTGAGCGGCATCCCCAAACTGTGACAGATCGACCCGCCGATCCGTGAACGTCACTGCCTTCAACCCGGAACCATCGATTCCAACTTCGTAGATGCGCCAGCTGCTGTCCGGGTGCTGTAATCCGGAGAAGACGATCTTCTGCGCATCCCAGGAAATGCAAGGATCTGCGACGTCAAAGAGCCGGGATGAATCGACAAGATTCATCAGGTCCCCGCCTTCATTCCGAAGGACCAACCTCCCCCCAACCCGTGCGGTCCTGTCCCGTGGTCCAAATCCCGGAAGAACGCTGGGGTCATCCGGTGCCTCACGGGAGACGAAGACAATCGGCGGGAGCTTTTTTGTTAACGGCAGAGAGAGAGGAGTCGACGGGGAAGAAGAGAGGGTTTTGAAGAAGAGGGCAAGCGACCCGAATGGGGCAGGACAACTCAGGAGAGCAACCAGGATCAGGATATAGAGCATCAACACCTTCGCTTCCCGGGGGAAGGCGTAATGATTGCCCTCTTACCCGGATCTCGCAGTCTGTTATCGAACCACAGCCGTGCCGCGGACCATCGCCTCGAGTCTCGAAATCCTTTCTTCCAGGGGCGGATGAGTACTGAAGAGCTTCAGCAGGCCACCGCCGGACAGTGGGCTCACGATGAACATGTGGGCGGTTGCCGGTGACGCGTTCATCGGGATTCTCTTGGAGGCGTTCTCCAGTTTCCTGAGCGCATTCGCGAGAGAGATCGGGTTTCCTGCCATCTTCGCCCCACCCTCGTCGGCGAGAAATTCTCTCGAACGGGAGATGGCCATCTGGATGAGCATCGCGGCAAGCGGGGCAACAATGATCATGGCAATCGCAGCAATCGGGTTCGCTCCCTCACGGTTATCGCTTGACCTCCCGCCACCGAAAATGAAAGCAAACTGAGCCATCTGGGCAATCATGCTGATTGCACCAGCAATCGTCGCAGCGACAGTGCCAATAAGGATATCACGGTTCTTGACATGAGCAAGTTCATGTCCAATGACACCACGGAGTTCATCAGACGAGAGAGAGCGGACAATTCCGGAGGTCACTGCAATTGCGGCGTGCTCCGGATTGCGCCCGGTCGCAAACGCATTCGGCTGGTCGGATGGTATCATGTAGATCCTGGGCATCGGAAGCCCTCCGGCCCTTGCCAGACTCTCCGTCATCCGGAAGAGTTCAGGCTGATCGGCTCTTTGCAACTCCTGTGCCTTGTAGATCTTCAGCACAATCTTGTCACTGAACCAATATGTTCCAAAATTCATCAGTAGCGCAAAAAGGAATGCGATCATCATACCGCCCTGGCCACCCAGGAAGTTCCCGACAAAAACCAGCAGGGCAGTCATCAATGCCATCAGGGCAAACGTCTTCACGGAATTCATTTTTCAGTTTTCGTCTTTGTTCATGATATTTGAAAATACAAGCGTAAAGGAAACGAATTTCGCGGTCACTCTCAATTGCATCGATCTATTTCACGAGCGAAGCGAGAGCCTGTTCTGACGATGAGTACCGGAAACGAAATCCTTCTCTGACCAGTCTTGAAGGAATAATCCTCTGACTTCCCAGAATCATCCCCGCCATCTCCCCAAGACCAAGGCGAAGGGCGAATTCCGGAACACGAACCCATGATGGACGATGAAGCGTTTTTCCAAGTGATGCGCAAAAGCTGCTCATTGTCTCCGGGCTCGGTGAGACAGCATTGATGACTCCTTGCACATTCCGGTTCCTGATGGAAAAGAGTATCACCTCGACCAGGTCCTCGATGTGTATCCATGGAAACCATTGCCTGCCTGAACCAAGCGGGCCACCCATGAAAAGCTTGAACGGCAGGAGCATCCTTGCAAGCGCACCCCCACCCTTGCCGAGCACGACACCGGCCCGGATGAGGACAAGACGGATCCCGAGCGCTTCAGCGCGTTTCGCCTCGAGTTCCCATTTTTCCACAGTGTCCGCCAGGAAACCCTCTCCCTTTTCTGCACTCTCTGTAATTTCCCTATCCCCGGTATCTCCATAGAATCCAACAGCGGAGCCGTTCACAAGAACATGGGGTTTCCTTTTGAGCTGACTCAACCCATTCACGATCGCGGATGAGGCATCCACCCGGCTTCCAACAATCTTCGCTCTTCGCACCGCGGTCCAACGCTTATCACCAATAGACTCGCCGGCAAGATTGACGACTGCGGATGCTCCCTCCATTGATCCGACCCATTTGCCGGTCGTGCGCGCATCCCATTGGACAAATTCAGGAGACGGCCCGGAGGAGGATACCCGGTTGTGAGGGGAACGGGAAAGTACAACCACTTCATACCCCTCGCTGAGCAGTCTTTCAGTCAGTGCGCTGCCGATAAAACCTGTGCCACCTGCTACGACAATTCTTTCCATTCCTGACGGCGCCTCTGGTGAAGGCTATTCCTTTTTCTCAAAGAGGGGTAGTCCGAGAGACTGATCCTGAAGCGAAGGTGGGATCTCCACTGCTCGCAGTGACGTTTCACGTTGAAGCTTTCTCGTATCCTCCTCAAGATCTCGCGTGGGAATTTGCTTTGACCGTCTCTCCTGTGGAGGGTTGAGCTTTTCCGATTTTTCAAACTCCATGATCCGTTCGACAAACTCCCGCGGAAGTCCGGACTCGCACCGTGTCAGCACATCAAGAAATTCCCATGCGAAGAAATGATCCACCTGTATTCTTCTCTTAACAACGTGGGCAAATTTTCCAAGAAGGCGGCAGATATTTTCCTGCTCTTCAGGGCTCAACTGATTCACAAACTCATAGTCCTCAATCCTTTTCAATGACAGGAGGATCGGTTCGAGGGCATTGGGAGTAACGACATAGACGGAGTAGTCGGCAAGATTGAAGGAATACTGCCCGATACTTTCTGCCGTGTCAGACGGAACGACAAGGAAAACCTCCTTGCGGACACCTTCCTGGTCGGCATACTTCCGCACTGCCTCGGTCTGGGACTTGATGTACACAGGAAAGTTCCTGAGATCATCCCCCGCCGGGCTCTTGGCATCAAAAACCACATACTCTCCCGCAATCTGTACCGTGTTATCCGGACTCCCCTTAAAGGGAACCGCTTCCACATATTCGATCGAGTGGCGGCGACACAGGGTACGGAGAAGACTCTGCACCTCTTTCTCGTGGCGCGACCACTTTTCCTTCATCTCCGTGAGTCTTTGCATTCGAAATCGCTCGGCGGTTTCTCTTTCTTCCCTTCGTTCATCGGCAACCCGGTGTTGAATTGTTTCCAGCGTAGCAATGGCTTTTTCATGTCCACTGCGCCGGGAGGCCTCATCCTGCTTCATTGCCGCCTGTTCTTTCTCCAGGGAAGAATTGTGCCTGTTGAGCCGGTCGATTCTCTCATTCAGTTGGCTGATCTCAGCGGTTTGGCGTGACAACGTTGAGCGGAGTTCGGTTTCCACGGTTGCTCGCATGGTTTTCGCCTGATCGACCTCCACCTGGAGTGATGTGATGGACTGATTCGCCCTCTGAAGATCTGTCGCTGTCGCCGAGAGACTCCTGAAGAGCTCCCGTGATTCTTCATAGGCAAGATAGCTCAGAGAGCTGACTTTCTTCCATCCGAAAATCCTTTGCCAGAATGAAAGAGAAATGAAAGCGTCGAAGAACCGTGTGAGGTTCTCAAGTGATGGAGTCAAGGAATCTCCGGTGAATGCATCGTGACGGAGACGGTGGAGATGATTTGTGGTAAGATACAAGATGGGTCAGGCGGAAGCAACGGGGAAAAAGATGAGGGGCAACCCTTCCCGCCTAAGGGTCGCCCCCATCCTGTCATTGACCAGGCCCGGGATTACTGCCCGGCCGCTGACACAGCTTCCTCGATTGCCTGACGGAATGGTCCAATGGACTCTCCGAAGACTCTGACCGTTGATCTCTTCTTTTCATCCCCCGAGACCTTGGACTCTGCGATTGAGATATACTTGTTCCCGTTTTTTGCTTCACGGACGTCGACAAAGTATGTCGTCTTTCCGGACCGAACCATTGTTGAATAAATTGCGTTGTTGTCAGTCATCCCACCCTCCGGTTTTTTACTTGATTTTCACTGATCATGATCCGGCTGCCGTCCGGGGACCCTCACGTTTCCTAGTGGCCCCCTATATATGGTAGCTATATACTTGACAACACTACCCTAAAATAGTAAGTTATAAGCCACTTTAGGGCGTGTTTCAAGTGTAGAGCTACCCATATAGAAAGGGGTAGCAGATTGGTTTGGGGTAATGGTAAAAAGGATATTGGAAGGTCTAAAGCTCGCGCTGGAAGTCGTGAAGCTGGTGATCGAACTCTTGCGCTAAAGCTGAAAGGTTGTCTTGCAAGAAGGGCAAAACCATCTCGGAGAGTTAAAAACTGGAGAGATGTGCAAGATGGACTTTCCCTTTTTTTGCCAACAGTTGGCGCAAAGGTAGTATTGTGGATCGGGAGAATCAGACTGGGATGTTGGCACAACTACAAACGAACCGCCTATCCTCTTAAGCTGGTATTTTTCCTCATCTTCATCCCACTTCTGCATCTCCACAAGCTGCTTGCTGAGAGAGTCGTTCTCAGCCAGCACCTGTTGATACTGAGACTGAAGCGCGATAGCGTCGGATTGGGCCGCGATGATAGCGTCTAATAATTCGGCGGTCTTTTCTTTTATCGCATACGAATCGGTAAGGGACTTCATGCCCTTTACGATGTCAAGGGCTATCCTGAAGCTGGCAAAGGCAAGTGGGATGTCGGGCATACTTACTTTGCTTTTTTTGGTGTTGGCACGCGGAGAAGTCGCTTCATCATATCAGCAAACTCCTTCAGCGACATCGGAGTTGGCTTATCGACTTTCTTCCGCTTCGGTGGTTTCTTGTTCTGCATCATCTCATCGTGTTGTGGGTTCGATTGATTTTCCAAGAACTATCAGCAATGGAATAGTACAAGCACCATTGTGTAAGGTGACTGACGCCAAACACGTCACGATACGAAATATCCCCATACAAATAAAGGTTGCTCCCGATGGCGATAGAGTCAAAGACATCCTGCTGAATTATAACCGGGGTCTTTCTTGGCGGGTATGTAATGAATATTGTCTGTTGAGGGGCAACCGTTGCGCGACTGCTTTGTTTGGCCGTATTGTATTCTGGCTCGGCTGGAAAATGTCTGAAGAAATTGCACCCCAGACGGGTGACGACCTCCAAACCCGGGGTTCTGCCAGAGTTGAGGATTTCAGCTTTGGCTGTGAGTGCTTGCCCGATGAGAAGCGGGCTTGTTCTATCCAGTTTATTCACGAATATCCACGCCCGATTTTCAGTCTTGAACCCCGCCAATGCCAGGGAGTCACGCCCTGCTTGGCCGGCAAAGATGAGGGAGTCCTTACTCTCGGTCTTGACATCATTCAAGGAGTCGC
>DAIPLH010000091.1:0-9065 GCA_036769325.1 Bacteroidota bacterium | reverse complement strand
ACAACCTTCCCCTAGTCACGACTTGACTATTAACACAGTACCTTGGCGGTTCAAATCGATTGACGGACTAAACAGACTTACTTCTGGGGGCGGGTCTCCAGCGTCACAGTCCTGATCTTGCCAGTGAATTTTTCCTTTTTTGCATAGGCAAGGTGCACCGGAGTGTTTTCGTCGGTGCCAACATCGGCTGATTCGTCGATTCCGAAGGTATTGCTGTGCGTTTTTTCAATCCTTCCTTCCGCAACCTTCTTTCCATCAACATTGATCGTAGCGGTGCCGCCTCCACCACGCCCGCCTTCATACGCGAAATCAAAGGTGATGGAATGTCTCCCCGGTGCAATCCTCTGCGATGATGAGACAGTGTAGCTCGCAAGTCCAACCCAATTATAGGTATAAGAAGGCTTTCCATCCGCCACGTAGAATGTCCAGCCGCCGAAGTCACCTCCCTGGCAAACAATCACTCCGCTGGCGTTAGCCGGAACTTCGACGTCCGCAGTAATGGTGAGTGAAGTATTCTTGACGTTGATGAATGCATTTTCCGGGATTCCCTTCGCACCTTCGTACAGGGTAAGTTTGGTGCGCCCGTTCATCAGGTCGGGCCTGCCGGCTACCACAGGGTCAAAGCGCTCGATGCTGCGGTCGTCGATGGGCAATACGTTATACCTCACCGCTTCATCCATGAACTTCTTCTTCATCTCTTCCAGTTTTTCAGGATTGCTTTCTGCGAGATTATTGGCCTGGCTGAAATCCTCATCCACGTTATAGAGGTCCCAGATATCCTCCGTCAGCGCCCTTCTCGGCTGAGCCTCCCAGGGAGCTTTGTGGATGGTGGCCGCGAACCAGCCCTCGTGATAGATCGCGCGATTCCCAAACATCTCAAAGTATTGAGTCTTGCGCCTGTCGGGTGCAGTTGCAGCGTCAAAGGAATAAGCCATGCTGATTCCTTCCATCGGACGCTGCTCAATCCCGTTCACCATTGTTGGCGCCGGTACTCCGACTGCTTCATAAACAGTAGGAGCGACGTCAATCACGTGATGAAACTGGGAGCGGACTTCATTCCGAGATTTCATGCCGACGGGCCAGTGAAGGACCATGCCGTTTCGTGTGCCGCCAAAATTTGAAGCTACCTGTTTTGTCCACGTGAATGGCGTATTACCGGCCACTGCCCATCCTGCCGAAAAATGATTGTAGGTATGTTCCGACCCCAGCTTATCAATGACCTTAAGTTGCATGTCCATTGTTTCCTGAACTCCGTTGAAATAGGTGATCTCATTGAACATGCCGATCATCCCGCCCTCCGCACTCGAGCCGTTGTCTCCCACAACGTAAAAGAAGAGGGTGTTGTCGAGCTCTCCCCTTGCTTCCAGCGCATCAACCAGTCGTCCAACCTGCTGATCTGTATGCTCCGCAAATCCGGCGAACACTTCCATTTGATGTTCGAAAAGACGCCTTTCATCGGCCGTGAGCTTGTCCCAATCCTTGATGTCGGCAGGCTTCGGAGCAAGCACTGTATTCTGAGGAACCACTCCCAGGGCTTTTTGCCTTGCAAGGGTTTCTTCGCGCACCTTATCCCATCCCTGCGAGAACTTTCCTCTGTACCTTTCAATAAACTCTCTCGGTGCGTGGTGCGGAGCATGCGTGGCTCCGGTGGCAAAGTACATGTAAAAGGGCTTGTCGGGTGTAAGCGACTGCTGTGTGTTCATCCACGCAACCGCCTGGTCGGTCATGTCATTGGTAAAGTGATATCCCGGTTCATCCACGTTGGGGTAAACACGGGTAGTTCCATCATACACCATTGGGTGCCACTGATTGGTCTCTCCGCCGATGAAGCCGTAAAACTTGTCGAACCCCGAGCCTGTGGGCCAGCGATCATAGGGTCCGGACACTGAACCTTCCCATGGAGGGGTTTCATGATACTTTCCGAATGCGGCCGTGCTGTAGCCGTTTTGACGGAGCACTTCGGCGACTGGCGTAATGGTTTGAGGTCTGATCCCCGTATTTCCAGGAAAAGCCGTGGCCACTTCCATGATCGCCCCCGCATTGTTGGAATGGTGGTTATACCCGGTGAGGAGAGCTGTGCGCGTGGGTGAGCATAACGCAGTTGTATGAAAGCGATTGTACTTCAGACCACTGGCAGCCAGTTTCTCAAGCGTCGGCATGTTGATCGGACCGCCAAATGCGCTGGAATGACCAAAGCCGATATCATCAATCAGGACAATTACCACGTTGGGTGCATTCTCAGGAGCGTTTACCTCAAAACGCTCAGGAGCCTTCGTGTTGCGCGCATCCAATTCCGTGATGGCCGGGTGACTCGGCTCTTTAACAGGAAGGATAGTACGATCCATCCCTGCTTGAGCGGGTTCTTGTTTCTGTGGTTCGCAAGACGTCAGGAACAAGACGCCGATCAGTGCCGCTGTTGTGAGGAGGTTTGTTTTCATGGAGATTGCTCCGTCATTGAGTGTATCAGGCAAACAAAAATCGGAGGCCCAGTACATAGCCTCGCCGATCACCTTCAGGATTTGGGAAATTGTCCTGGATCGAACATTGTGTGAAACTGGAAGGCGAAAAAGACAGAGGCAAGATAGGAAAAGCGAAGTAGGAATCAAGGAGTGAAAAAGGCGAACTCGGAACGCGAAAGTGGGATAGCAAATGGTTTGGATGGCAAGGGCAAAAGAAATCGCGGAGACCCGCCCGACCAATGTTCGAACAATGACAGGCGGGCGGGCGCGGAGTACGCAGAGAAATCGCAGAGAGTTTTTGTGGACTTCAGACTATCGACTACTGACTGCATATACTGAATAGACTCGATAGACTGTACAGACTGCTCGCTACATCTTTGCAGGCTGGAGCAGGCTTACTCTGTTTCCTTCTGTGTCGGTAAATGAAACATACAACCCGATTCCCGGAATCTCGATCGGCTCACCCAGTACCTTGCCGCCGGATGAAGCAACCTTCTTCATTGCCTGCTGGATATTGTCTACGGAAATCACAACAGATGGAATGGTTGGCGCATCCGGTCCTTTTGGGAAAAATCCACCATTGATCGTTCCCGGAGTCTTTACCATTTGTTTCTCGTCGGTTTCGGTGGTTGTCGCAAGGACATATGAGCCCATCTCCTCACCCAGAACATTCATCTGCCAATCGAATGCGTCCGCGTAGAATTTTGCCAGACGCTTTGAATTGTCGTATGGCATTTCGAAATGAACAACAGGATTCATCTCTCCTCCTTGTGAAAGACTAACGACTGATGATTAGCAATTAACAGTTGACCATTAACCGGTTAGTGGTTATCGATTAACTGTTAACTGTTCCCAATCTGTCCCCCAGTTCAAGGCATCCTTCAACGACTCACGATTCACGACAATTCACGACTCACAATTGACCATTGACCGGTTAGTGGTTAACCATTAACTGTTAATTATTTTTGTTTCTACTTCACCAACAGCATCCTTCTCGTTTCCACGTAGCTGCCGGCTGTCATTCGATAGACGTAGACCCCGCTTGCCACTGTTGCCCCTGTCTCATTCCTTCCATCCCACACCGTCTCGTGGTGACCCCCCAACTGTTGCTGGTCCACAACGGTCCTCACAAGCTGCCCGAGCGTGTTGTAAACCTTCAGACTGACATACCCTGGTTCGCTGAGTGAGTAGCGAAACGTCGTGGATGGATTGAATGGATTGGGATAGTTGCCATCGAGCCTCGTCTCTGCCGGGACGGCCTGTGCTTCCAGGGCTTCGTACTCAGCCCAGAGCGCACCCCATTCGGGATCCGGCGCGGCATCCACCTGACAGTTAAAGACGACAGGCGAATAGCAACCGGCCGGGTCTTCGAGTGTCACGGTATGGGAACCCATGCCCGCATGAGGAACAGTCATTTTCGCGATAGAGTTTGTTCCGTTGCTCATGACGCTCGAGATGTAGTCATCACCATCGAGATCAAATGTAACGGTCTCACCGGTAAAGTCGCCTGTCATCTTCACCATTGCCTGGGCAGCACCGTTGGCGTTGCACTTCGCATTGAAGAAGAAGATGGAGCCACAGGATATGCCGGAGGATCCGGGGTTCTCAAAAATGAAAATCAAATCGTCGATCTCATCAATTCCTGTAATATCAAGATCGCCGTCGTTATCCCTGTCGTGCAACGTTGCACACGAGCCAGCGTTGCTGGCATTGAGCGTTCTGGGATTGCCATAGACACCGGTGCCATCGTTCTCGTAGATGGTCCAGTCATCGCTTGCAAAGTTGCTTGTCACGAGGTCAAGGTCCCCATCGCCGTCAATGTCCGCGAGATCGATCGCAAGAGCAAAGCTCCCCACCGGATACGAAACTGCAGGCAGAAGCCCGCCCTGGCCGTCGCCCAACACTACCGAGGCATTGTTATTGGAAGAGTTGGCTGCAACGACATCAACGTTGCCGTCGCCGTTCACATCGCCGGCGGCAAGCATCCACGTGGCTCCAAGGGAGCCGACTTCATCCGAGAATGTTAGTCCGCCGTCACCGTCGCCTAACAAGAGAATGATCTCATTGGAAGCAATTGCACCGACGAACAGATCGAGGATCCCGTCATTATTCGCGTCTGCAGCCGCACATGCTGTCTCCTGGGATCCGTTGGCATCCATCGGAATGGCAGGCTGAAGCGTCCCGTCACCGTTGTTGAGGAAAATGGTGAGATTGCTCGAAGTGCGGTTTGCAGTGATGATATCTATGTCAGCATCTCCCTCAAGGTCAATCCCTGCAACGCCACGCACGCTGGTGCCTGCCTGGTAGCTGGTCGCCGATCCAAAGCTGCCGGCGCCGTCGCCGATGAATATAGAGAGCCGGTTGTTCCCGCCATTCCCAACGACAAAATCGAAATCGGCATCGCCATCAAGATCCATCGCCTCGTTCGTACTTGGGACACTCCCGGTCGGGACAGGAACAATCTCGAAATCGTCGTATCCTCCGGACCCGTCGTTCAGGAAGATCCTGATGTCATTGCTGAGCTCATTCGGCAGGGTGATATCAGACCATCCATCGTTGTTCAAATCGGCTGCATGCGCTCCGTAGGTCTGGATGTGCGGCTCACCGGGCAGCCTTACCTCTATAACTTCAATCTCGGTCTGATCTAGACTACCGGCTCCAGCGGCGGTCCAGAAGTTCCATGCATATCCCTTTTCGATCGGGACGCCCGATTGGTTCTCCACCCCCTTCGAAACTGCGACAGTCACCCATTCACCATAGGCAAAGGGCTCTGCGGGAGTGAAACGGAGAAGGGTATTTCCGTTTTCGAGGGAGAAGGTGCCCGACTGAACGCCTGACCATCGCCCGGCGATCATGATTGTAGCAGGACTGATGGTGGTGATATCCATGGCTTCGTTCCACTGGATGGTTACATCACTGAAGATTCCCGCCGTCATTGATTGAGGAGCAGGCGTCACGGAGAGTACCTGTGGCGCCGCCAGGACAGGAACAGACAGGAAGAGGAAAAGGATTGCCTTTACCATTGTCTTCATAGATCCTCCATTGAGAAAGAGAAGGGGAACAGTTGATGAACCGCTTGTGGGGGGGGATGCTCCTGTCTACCCCCGTAACAGGAACACGCGAATCTTATGCAAAACCCTATTCAGAATCAAATTTTGTACACCCAGCCTATTCAGTCGGTTCAGAAAATAGTCGGTCCGAAGGACCCCCTTTGGGGGTAGTCGTCCCAAAGGTCCGAAGGACTCCTTTGGAGGACCCCTTTGGGGATAGTCTGTCCGAAGGAGTCCTTTGGGACGCGTTCCGAGTTTCGCGTTCCGCGTTCGCTTCAACCTACCATGCCGTACGCGCTGCCCAATCCTCGAACCGCGTGGGAGCCACGCCGGACTCTTTTGACTGTCGATTGATTTCGACGTTGTAGCCAACCCTGTCGAACCATTCCAGCATGATCGCAAAGTCCTCGCTGGCCTTGCGCACTTCCTCAATAGGTACCTGAAAATGGCTCACCGGTTTTCCCTTCGCCTTCGAAAGCAATGCCGCGAGTTCGGGCATGGTCTTCGCATCTCCCGCAATATCGTATGCCGGCTTCTGATTGTTTACAGAAATCTGAAACAGCCATAACCCATATTTGCCGATATCAGCAACAGCGATGAGCTGAAGGCTTGTCGTTGGCTTGAGCGCCATGGCAAGGGTCCCCTGATCGATGTACGGCTTGAACCAGGGGGTGAGGAAATTCTCCATGAAGAATACCGGCCGCATGATGGCAAAGGATGGAAACGCCAGTGACCGGATGGTTTGTTCAATGCGCCACTTGTTTTCAAAATGAGGAATACCAGTGTTCCGGTGCGCTGAGGCGACCGAGGTATAGACAAAGTGTTCGATGCCGGCCTTCCTGGCAAGTTCAGCCAATCTTTTTCCCTGGACCTCTTCCTTCTCTACTCCTGCTGACCATGTGTCCTGAACCGAGAAGACACCCCAGAAGCCGGACAAGGCCCGTTGAACAGACGTTGGATCGTCGAAATCTCCCTTGATGATCTCTGCGCCCAGTTTCTTGATGGCTTGCGCGTTTTCACTCTCCGGAGTTCGGGTGAAAGCGCTTACGCGGTAACCGTGACTCAGCAGTTCACGCGCAACTGCTCCACCCTGCCGGCCGGTCGCACCGGTGACGAGAACTTTCCTGTTTTCAGACATAATGCGAAACCTTCTTTTCTATTGAGATGTTGCTGTTCGGAGAGTACGGGGCCTGAACTTCACAAACGCAGATCGGGAACGGTCGTCTCCTGATTTGCCTCAATATGCGAATCATGTGACGCCGATGCCACTTTCTTGCTGTCACTTGCCTGTGGATGGACGGCGGCTCCATGCCTGAAAACCATTTCCCCACCAAGCCACGCCGCCCAGATGAGGGCGAGAATAGTTACCAGTGAGAGGACAACAGGGACGATGGAGCCGTCCGGCCAGGTCGATCGCACGACCAGCCCTACCACATACAGCAAAACAACTCCGACCATGAGTCCGAGGTGTATCGTTGCTATCCGTTTTACTTTTTCACTCCTGATGGCGAGGAAGTCGATGAATCCTGCAATTGCCGCAGGCACGGCCCCGACCAGTCCTGCAACGATTGCGTAGAAGGCAATATCCCTCCAGATGAGCTCTCCGGGTCGCATGAGAGAGACGAGATCACTGACAAGCGAGAACATCCAACAGCCGATCGGAAGCGTTACAAGCATTGGATGAACAGGATGTCCCTTGATTGCTGCCGACAATAACATTGTCCCTCCTCCTGATTCATTCTGGTCCTTTCTCGCTCTTAACCCGCGGCAGACCGACAGCCTTGCAGGCTGTCGAACCCCCCCGTAGGGTCCTTCGGACAAGACGCAATGTCGCCAAAACTCGGAATCACCAACTTCATTTTTTTCTTGGCGTCTTTGCGCCTTGGCGGTTCAATCTTCTAAAAGTGCGTTTTTCAATATCCTGTTGGTCAGCGCGAAGCCAGATACCTTTTGGAAACCTCGTCCCAGTTCACAACATTCCACCATGCAGTAATATACTCCGGCCGGCGGTTCTGGTACGTCAGATAATAAGCGTGCTCCCACACATCCAGCCCGAGATGGGAACGCCCTTCGTCTCTGCAGCATCCATCAGAGGGTTGTCCTGATTGGGCGTCGATCCAATAACAAGCTTCCCGTCCTGTTTGATGAGCCATGCCCATCCTGAGCCAAAGCGCTTCACACCAGCATCCGAGAACTGTTCCTTGAATTTTTCAAGTGAGCCGAAGTCACGCTTGATGGCATCCTGCAATTCACCTGCAGGCTCTCCGCCCCCACCCTTCTTCATCCAGAGCCAGAAGCTTGAATGATTCCAATGCCCGCCGGCGTTATTGCGTATTGCGGGCGGAGCCTTCGAGATGTTTTTCAGAATATCTTCGATGGTTTTATTCTGCCAATCGGTATTCTCGACCGCCTTGTTGAGATTGGTGACATAGGCCTTGTGATGTTGTCCGTGGTGAAGCTCCATTGTCTTCTGGTCAACATACGGCTCGAGTGCATCGTGAGAATATGGAAGATCAGGAACTGTGAACGCCATGGGTGTTTCCTCCACACTGTGAACGAACCCGTACGATAAGCGATCGACGAGCACCGATCCCCCCCAAGCCATTGAAGTGGACTGCAAGAACTTTCTACGATCCATGCCCATTCCTGATCCTATGCTTGTCGTCAATCACTAATGAGAGATATCATTTGACTGCCGCAATTTCAATCGGTGGTTGTTTGTAAATGGCGATAGGGCGAACACACTAGGTTATTGCAATGGTGTTGAACACCTACTGTGTCCGATTCGTGTATGGCCATGTTGGTTCTGGAGCGTTCAACCCCCAAGGGGTTGATGATACATATCCAGGCCCTCCGGGAAATCGGCGCTCGCTGTCGATCGGCCCATGTCGGCAACCTGGTTCCCCTGGTGTTGAACCTACGGTGTCCGATTGGCACCCCTAGTAATTCTCAAGCAACCACCCTACCTCGCATTTTACCCCATCAACCCGATTGTTCTTCCTGATAGGAGTGGTTTCCTTACACCTGCGCGTTGCGCTACATTGCACATTATGGAGGAAATCATCATGGCAAAGAATCCGGGTATAGTCTTGTTAGCAGGGATTGTCATTTCAATCGCGATTGGAGCATGTCAGAGCCCTGAGGAGAAGCAAGAGATTACAGAACCAAATCAAAATCTGAAAGACACACGCAACGATCCACAGGCCGAATATCAACAAACCGTGGCCAATTTCGCGCGTGAAGCGAATAATGGAATCGCAGAGAACGAACGCCGGATACTGGACCTTCGAAAACAAGCCTCCGACATTGATGCCCGCTATAACGCCGGGTATTACGGCCAGCTTGATAAGCTGGAACGGAGGAACAAGGAATTAGCCGAACGCGTTAAGAACTTTGAGGACAGTGATGAGGAAGAAAGGTGGAGTCAGTTTAGAGATGATGTCAAACGTGATCTCGCTGATCTGACATCGGACCTGGAGGAATTCGCTCTCGCGAACAAGGAGTGATCTGGCAGCGAACCCTGGAGTGTTAGACCTCGCGTGAATGAGTGTGGTAT
>DAIPLH010000090.1:8684-9070 GCA_036769325.1 Bacteroidota bacterium | reverse complement strand
GGGCGCCCACTACGCCTTCAGGCCAGGTTTGTCCGGAGATCTCCCGCTAAGTTCACCCAAGGGAACAAGATCCACTGTCTGCTAAATCACGCGCAATCGGCTTGCCTGCCTGGAAACGTGGAGTTTCACTTTTTCTGCAGTCCTTGAAAGGGTATGCCGTACTCGGCCGTTGTGCACACCTTGTCTGGCGAATGTGACTTCACACTCCCTTGTCATCACTCAGCGGGCAATGCTACGGTGCTGACAAGTGGTGCCGAGCAGAACCGCGGCCATTGAATGGCGGTAGGGTGCTCCTGGAAAAAGGTTCGTATTCCGTCTACGAGCCCGCACCATACTGGGTAACGTCGGAGATACGATATATATTGTGGAGAAGATAAGAAGAAACC